>JAZLIU010000192.1:0-7844 GCA_045617565.1 Oscillospiraceae bacterium | reverse complement strand
CTCCTGTTACTATATATTTGCCCCTTGATTTATGGCAGCCAGCCACAGGCATGGGACATCTCGTTGCCTAAACTGTTAGAATAGGAAGGTAATGGTCTGACCTCCACCTCCAAGGGCTTTTACGTCCGTAAGAAAGTCAGTCAGCCATCCTCCTATTCGCGGTGTTCGATTTGTGCAGGTAGAGCCAGCGCGTTCGTGTCAGCAAACAGATAGAATCGGCAATGGGTAAGATGGCTTTTGTCCATTGCAAATTCTAAACAGGAGTGATTCTATGAACGCAGCAGGCATTGATGTTTCCAGCAGAAAAAGTACGGTCGCTGTACTCCGTCCTTTCGGTGAAGTCGTACATATGCCCTTCGATGTCGTCCATAACACGGAAGGACTGACAGCTCTCGCAGAGCAACTGAAAGCCCTTGACGGCGAAACCCGTGTCGTGATGGAACACACCGGACGTTACTATGAACCGGTTGCAAAGGCTTTACACGAGGCGGGTCTGTACGTCAGCGCAGTGAATCCGCTGCTCATCAAGGAGTATGGTGGCAATTCTCTGCGCAGAGTAAAAACGGACAAAGCAGATGCCGTAAAGATAGCCCGGTACGCCCTTGACAATTGGGCAGATCTGCGAGACTATACCCCTATGGATACGATTCGTTATGATCTGAAAACCTTAAATCGCCAGTTTCAGCTTGCTTCTAAACAGAGGACTGCTAATTCCAACAATCTGATTTCTCTTTTGGAGCAATCCTTTCCCTGTCTTCGCAAGTGCTTTGAGAGCCCTGTACGAAGCGACGGAACGCAGAAATGGGTGGACTTTGCATACACCTTTTGGCACGTAGACTGCGTTCGGAAGCAGAGCCTCAATGCCTTCTCTGAACGATACCGGAAATGGTGCAAACGGCATGGTTATAATTTCAAGCAGAGCAATGCAGAAGAAGTGTATACCCTCGCCAAGAGCGCTGTTGTGCTGGTTCCGAAATCCGATGTGACAAAGATTCTCGTGCAGGAAGCGGCAAGCCAGCTCACCAGTATCTCACGCTCTGTGGAGACCTACCGCGCTGAGATGGATCGCCTCGCCGCCATGCTCCCGGAGTACCCTGTGGTTATGGAGATGTACGGCGTTGGCAAATCCTTTGGTCCCCAGCTCATGGCGGAGATTGGAGATGTGCGCCGCTTTGAACGTAAGCAGTCACTTGTCGCTTTTGCCGGGATTGATCCCATGCCGAACCAGTCCGGCGAAAAGAATGTGCGAAGCAATAAATCCTCGAAGCGCGGCTCTCCGTACCTGCGCAGGACGCTGTTCAACGTGATGAGCATTTACCTCAAATGTGCACCTATTGACGAGCCGGTGTACCAATTTCTTAACCAAAAACGCTCTGAGGGCAAACCCTACTACGTTTACATGACCGCTGCATCCAATAAGTTCCTGCGACGCTATTACGCAAAGGTGCGAGATTATCTCGCCACATTGGAGAATCTGCCGCCGGTGGACATGGATTCTACCGGGCTGCAAGAAAGCAACTGACGCTATTCTTCATACATTTTCCAAGCCGGCACTCTGTGGCGGCTTTTTTGTGTTGCCCTTTTGACCTACCTGCTGCCTGCAAAGTTTTCTTTTCTCAAGTCCTGTTTGGGGCTTGACTTTTTATTTGCAGGCTTTCTTAAAATTACCCCTTGCGGGGCTTCTTTTGTAAAAAGGAGCAAATTCGCCGTTTTCTCGGCTTACTTACCGTGGCTAGCCGTTCCCGTAACTAAGTCGGGAGCTCGGCATCCTTCGCCGCTTTTTACAGCTGACATTAAACTACGGAAATTTTTGTTTGTAAATAGTTTGGCATTACTTGCAATATACTTGTAACAAAAGATGGCAAAGTACCACGGCGCAAAAAAGGGCCGCACGCTGTGCGTGCCGGCCTTTTTCAGAGAGGATTTACTTCAAAAATTCCTTCGGGTCGATGCTCACGCCGTCTTTCTTGACGGCAAAATGCAGGTGCGGTGTGCTGCCGGCTTCGATCAGCGAGGTCGTGCCGACCGAGCCGATGATCTGCCCCGCGCTGACGTACTGCCCCTCGCCGACGGTGGGGACGCTCTGCAAATTCGCGTAGGTGCTCTCGTACCCGCCGTCGTGCGTGATGGTCACGCAGGTGCCGAGCAGGTCGTCCTCGGTGACGGCGGTCACGGTGCCGCTGCACGCCGCGAGCACGGGCGTGCCGACGTCGGCGGCGATGTCGATGCCGTCGTGCGTGCGCCAGTCGCCGAGCGTTTCGTTGTACGCGAGCGCGTCAACGGAGAACGCCGCCACGGTCTCGCCGTTGAGCGGGGAGACGATCAGGCGCGGTTCGACGGGGATGACGTCGGGCACAACGTCAAGCGTGGGAAATTCGTCGGGCACGTCCTCGGGCGGCTCGATGATCTCCACCACCGGCTCGCGCTCGGGGACGGTGAGCTCCGGCATGGAGACGGGGGGTTCGTCGGGGGTGACGACGGGGACGGGCGCGGCGACCTCCGCCGCCGTGTCCTTGGGGGTGAGCGTCCAATAGAGCGCGACGGCAAGCACCGTCACGCAGAGGAGCAGGGCGATGTAGAAGCCCGTTCCAAAGACGGAATGCCGCACGCGGCGGCCGTTTGATCCACTCATGTTTATCGGTTCCTTTCCGTAAAAGAATGAAAAAAGCTCTGACGGTATTGTGCGCCGTCAGAGCTTTTTCTAAACATGAGGGATGAAATTTTATGAGTTATTTTATCGGATAATCAACGACTGGCCGTCCATCTCCTCGGGCTGAGCAAGTCCCATCACGTCGAGAATGGTGGGGGCGATGTCGGCGAGGCGACCCTCGCGCAGCTCGCTGCCCGCGCCGCAGAGGATGAAGGGCACGACATTCGTTGAGTGCGCGGTCATGGGGCTCTTGCCGTCGGCTTGCAGCATCTCCTCGGCGTTGCCGTGGTCGGCGGTGATCATGGCGATGCCGCCCATGCGGAGCGTGGCGTTTACGACTTCGCCCACGCAGGCGTCCACCGTCTCCACCGCCTTGACCGCGGCGTCGAACACGCCGGTGTGACCGACCATGTCGCAGTTGGCGAAGTTGAGGATGATGACGTCGTACGCGCCGGAGTTGATGCGCTCGACGCACTTTTCCGTGACCTCGTAGGCGCTCATCTCGGGCTGGAGGTCGTAGGTCGCCACCTTCGGGGAGGCGACGAGCACGCGATCCTCGCCGGGGAACTGCGCCTCGATGCCGCCGTTGAAGAAGAATGTTACGTGGGCGTACATCTCCGTCTCGGCGATGCGAAGCTGCGTCATGCCCATCTTGCCGAGATATTCGCCCAGGCCGTTTTCCACGCGGATGCGCGGGAACGCGACGGAGACGTTGGGCATCGTGGCGTCGTACTCGGTGTTGCAGACGTAGGTGACGGGGAAGATCTCGCGCTTGAAGCCGTCGAATTCGGGATCGACGAACGCGCGCGTGATCTCGCGGGCGCGGTCGGGGCGGTAGTTGAAGAAGATGATGGAGTCGTTGTCGGAAATGACGCCGTCCTTATCGCAGACGATCGGCTCGACGAATTCGTCCGTCACGCCGTTTTTGTAGCTCTCGGCGATCGCGGCGACGGGGTCGGGATTCTGCACGCCCTCGCCGTACACGAGCGCGTCGTACGCGGTCTCGAGACGGTCCCAGCGCTTGTCGCGGTCCATCGCGTAGAAGCGGCCCATGACCGTTGCGATCTTGCCCACGCCGATCTCCTTGCACTTACTTACCGTCTGCGCGACAAAGTCCTTGCCGGAGGTGGGGGGCGTGTCGCGCCCGTCGAGGAAGGCGTGGATATACACGCGCTTGAGGCCTTTGATCTGCGCCATCTTCAAAAGCGCGTAGAGATGGGAGAGCGTGGAATGCACGCCGCCCGTGGAGTGCAGGCCGTAAAGATGCAGGGCGCTGTCGTTTGCGAGGCAGGCGTCCATCGCCTTGTTGTAGGCGGGATTTTCGTAAAAGCTGCCGTCCTCGATGGAGCGGGTGATGCGCGGCAGATCCTGGAACACCACGCGGCCGCCGCCGATGTTGGTGTGGCCGACCTCGCTGTTGCCCATCTGCCCGTCGGGAAGGCCGACGTCCAGACCGGAGGCCTTGAGCACGGTGTGCGCGTTCTCGGCAAAGAGCTTATCGAGCACGGGCGTTTTCGCGGCGGCGATGGCGTTGCCGAGCGTTTTGTCGCTCATGCCGTAGCCGTCCATGATAATAAGAGTGGTCGGGGTTTTGTTCATGGAAAGGACCTCCTTAATTCTGATTGGCTACGTGAACGATGGCGATGAATTCGTCGGCCTTGAGGGATGCCCCGCCGATGAGTCCGCCGTCGATATCCTCATGCGAAAGAAGTTCGTGAGCGTTGCTGCCCTTCATGGAGCCGCCGTATTGGACGGTGATGCTGCGGGCAATGCGCGCGCCATAGAGTGCGCGGAGCTGTGCGCGGGTGAAGGTGCAGACCTCGGCGGCCTGCTCGCCGGTGGCAGTCTTGCCCGTGCCGATCGCCCAGATCGGCTCGTAGGCGATCACGCAGCGGCGCACCTGCTCAGCAGTCACGCCGGCAAGGGCGCTTTTGAGCTGGAGCGCGATCAGCTCCGTCGTCACGCCCATCTCGCGCTGCGCCAGGCTCTCGCCCACGCAGATGATGGGGCAGAGGCCCCCGTCCAGCGCGGCATGAACTTTTTTATTGACGATCTCGTCGGTCTCAGCAAAGAGCGCGCGGCGCTCGCTGTGCCCGATGATGACGTATTTGACGCCGAGGTCAGCGAGCATCTCGGCGGACACTTCGCCGGTGTAGGCGCCGCTTTTTTCAAAATAGACGTTCTGCGTGCCGACGGCAACGCGGCTGTCCTTGAAGGCACGCACGGCGGTGGAAATGTCCACACTCGGGACGCACACCACGATGTCGCACCACTTGGAGCGCGGCAGGAGGGCTTTCAGCTCTTCTGCAAAGGCGCGGGTGTCGCTCGCGGTCTTGTTCATTTTCCAGTTGCCGGCGATGATGGTTTTACGGTATCTGCGGTTCATATGGGTTACTCCTATATATTATATCGGGATATGGGGTTTGATAAAACGGTTTGAAAAAGATTTCAATAAATTGCGCCTGTGGGCGCAGGGACGGCCGCGGCGACTCCGCCGCCTGCCGTCAGATGTAAGAGATACTTTCTTTTCGCGAAAAGAAAGCATCCCTTACCAACCCGAAAGAAAAGGCTTTTCTGCGAACTTGCCGTTGCCAGCAGTCGTCAACTGTCTCTCTCGGGAAATGGTCGATACATTTTGCGTCTATCACCGCTGGCGCTGTTGCGGCGGCAAACTGAAAGTTTGTTTGCATAGCACTCCACTATGCACCGAGGCAGCGACAGCGGTTGGCGATGCGAGACAAGGTATCGATAACAACCCACTACAGGCAGAAAACGATTGTAGGTACTACAAGTCTGTACCGACGCCTTTTCTTTGGGGTTCCATAAGGGGCTATTTCTTTTTGCGAAAAGAAATAGTCCCTTGTGATTGACAGCAGGACGCGGAGCGTCCGCGCTGTCTCCGCGCCGCAGCGCGGAATACCTTCAAAAAGATATTTATTTGTCGAGTAAGCACGCGACGCCGGGCAGCTCCTTGCCCTCAAGGAACTCGAGGGACGCGCCGCCGCCGGTACTGATATGCGTAATCTTATCGGCAAAGCCGAGCTGCTCGGCTGCCGCCGCGCTGTCGCCGCCGCCGATGATGGTCACCGCGCCGGACTCGGCAAGCGCCTTTGCCATCGCTTTGGTGCCGTTTGCGAACGCGGGGAATTCAAAAACGCCCATCGGGCCGTTCCACACGATCGTGCCTGCACCCTTGACGGCGGCGGTGAACGCCTCCGTGGTCTTCGGGCCGATGTCCATGCCCTCCATGTCGGCGGGGATGTGCATGGTCTCCACGACCACGGGCTCCGCGTCGGCGGAGAATTCCTTCGCCGCGACGGTGTCGGTCGGGAGCAGGAGCTTCACGCCGCGCGCCTTCGCCTTTTCGATCATTTCGAGGGCGTAATCCATCTTATCCTCTTCCAGCAGGGACTTGCCGATCTCGCCGCCCTGCGCCTTGGCAAAGGTGTACGCCATGCCGCCGCCGATGATGACGGTGTCGGCCTTTTCCAGCAGGTTGCTGATGACGCCGAGCTTGTCGCTGACTTTCGCGCCGCCGAGCACGGCGACGAACGGGCGCTTGGGATCGTCGAGCGCTTTGCCCATGACCTCCAGCTCCTTGGCGACGAGCACGCCGGACACGGCGGGCAGGAACGCTGCGACGCCGGCGGTGGAGGCGTGTGCGCGGTGGACGGTGCCGAACGCGTCGGATACGTACAGCTCTGCAAGAGAGGCGAGCTTCTCGGCAAGCGCGGGATCGTTCTTCGTCTCGCCCTTTTCATAGCGGGTGTTCTCCAGCAGCATGATCTCGCCGCCCTTGAGCGCCGCGGCCTTGGCCTTGGCGTCCTCGCCGACCACGTCGTGCGCGAAGATGACCTCCTGACCGAGCAGCTCGGAAAGTCGCTTGGCGACGGGCGCAAGCGTCAGCTTATCGAGGGACTTCTTCCACTCTTCCTCGGTGATCGAGGCGGCATCCTTGCCCTTTTCGACCTGCTTTTTCACATAGGAATCAAAGGTGGCGACGGGCTTACCCAAATGGGAGCAGGCGATGACCGCCGCGCCGTTTTTGAGAAGGTAGCGGATGGTGGGCAGCGCCGCGACGATGCGCTTGTCGCTGGTGATCTCGCCGGTCTTCTTGTCCTGCGGGACGTTGAAGTCGCAGCGCAGCAGGATCTTCTTGCCTTTCACGTCGATGTCATGGATGGTTTTTTTGTTGTAATTCATTTCGGTTCTCCTTCTATCGTAATCATACTGAAATGTATTTATCAGCAGTCGGATGTTTTTCCAAGCATTTCACCCTCGCCCTTGAGTCCGGGGAAATCGAGCTGCTTGAGCGCCTCGTAGGTGAGGATGGCGACGGAATTGCTCAAATTGAGGCTGCGCGCCTCCGCGCGCATGGGAAGCCGGATGCAGCGGTCATAGTGCGCCATGCGGAAATGTTCCGGCAGGCCAGCCGTCTCCTTGCCGAAAAAGAGCCAGCAGCCGTCGCGGAACGTTGCCTCGCAGTAATTGCGCGGCGCTTTCGTCGTGGCGAGCCAGCAGTCGTCCGCCGCCTCGGGATGCTTTGCAAACAGATCGTCAAGGTTTTCGTAGACGCTCACCTCGACAAGATGCCAGTAGTCCAGCCCCGCACGCTTGACGGCGCGGTCGGAAATGTCGAACCCCAGCGGCTTGACGAGGTGCAGATGAGTGCCGGTCGCGGCGCAGGTGCGGGCGATGTTTCCGCAGTTCTGAGGGATCTCCGGTTCGACGAGTACGATATTGAGCATGGAAGCATCCCCTCTTCTGCACGAAAGTTTTTACATCATACCGCAAAAAGTTTACGAAATCAACCTAAAAAAGTGCTTTTCACAACATTCTTTCCAAAAATGAAAGTTTACCGTCACGCGGTGAAAAATATTTCGGAAATTTGCAGGAAAAGGTGGATTTTTTCAAAGTGTTTGCTATAATGGAGGCAGAATGAACGGAAAACGGGAAAGGGGGAGTATCCGATGGGCTGTAAGACCGCAATCATGTTCATGCCCGACGGCATGACCTTAACAAAAGATAAGACGCCGCTGATGCTGCAGCCGGTCATGTTCTGCCCCATCCTCACGTGGATGTTTGCGGAGCTGACGGGTCAGGGAATCGAGCGGTTTTTTGTTGTGTCCGACGTGTCGGCGCACGAGCTGATGCGCCCCTGTGTCCCCCAAAAAGCCAAGGTCGTGTTTGTGGA
>JAZLIU010000191.1:0-11962 GCA_045617565.1 Oscillospiraceae bacterium | reverse complement strand
GGCGCTCTCCCGCGAGGAGATTTTGGACGCGATCTGGGGCAAGGGCTACTTTGGCGAGCTGAAGATCGTGGACGTAAATGTGCGCAGGCTGCGACTCAAGATCGAGGACAATGCGCAGGAGCCGAAGTACATCTCCACCATTTGGGGATATGGGTATAAGTGGGATTCCGCCGAAGCGCTGCCTGTGGCAGAATAAAGCCCCACAAACAACACCATCAAAGGAAGTGAGACAATGCCGAACAGCACGGAAAACCGCCCGCACGGGTTGCATATTCGCGGTCTGCGCCAGCGCTGGCTGGTCAACGCCGTGCTGCCGGTATTCCTCCTGGTGGCGCTCGCCGTGGGTGTTTATGTCCTCGGCGCTGCGCAGCTCTATTACAACGATATGCGCTCGGGACTGGAGACCCGCGCCCGCGCGGCGGCGGACACCTTCGCAAGCTACGGCATCAAGAATTACAGCGAATATTACCGCCTTGCCACCTACTCGGCGGAGGCCTTCGACGAAAAGGACAGCATTGAGCTGCAGTTCATCAACACGAACGGGCGCGTACAGGTGTCGTCCTACGGCCTGACCGCCGGCATCTCCCCCGGGACGGCGGACATCACCTCCGCTGTCGGCGGCAATATGGGTTCGTTTCAGGGGCAGGATCCGCAAACGGGGGAGAATATCATCTCCGTTTCCTGCCCGATCGTCCTCAACTCCCGCACGGTGGGCGTGCTGCGCTATGTGACGAGCCTGCGCGAGGCGGAGCACCGCATTCTCATCGATGCGCTCATCGCCGCGCTGATGGGTATTTTGTGCATTGCGCTGGTGGTGCTTTCCAACGCGCTTTTCATCAACAACGTCGTCGAGCCGGTCGCCGTCGTGAGTGACGCGGCGCGCCGCATTTCCGGCGGCAGCTACGGTATCCGTATCGACAACCGTTACCGTGATGAGCTGGGCGAGCTGGTGGACAACATCAACGATATGTCCCTCAAGATCAGTCAGGCGGAGAAAATTCAGCAGGAGTTCGTATCCTCCGTTTCCCACGAGCTGCGTACGCCGCTCACCGCCATTTCCGGCTGGGCGGAGACGATCTCCGTTGATCCCGACGGTGAGATCGAGCAGACGAAGCGGGGACTCGGTATCATCATCAAGGAGTCGAAGCGCCTGACAAGCATGGTCGAGGAGCTGCTGGAATTTACCAAGATGCAGGACGGGCGCTTCACCCTGCGCGTGGAAACGGTCAATCTTTTGAGCGAGCTGGAGGACGCGATCTACACCTATCGGGAGCTGTTCCGGCAGGAGGGGATCGACGTGAGCTACACCGCGCCGGAGGAGGAGATACCCCCGCTCGCCGCGGACAGCGAGCGCATGAAGCAGGTGTTCTGCAACGTGCTCGACAACGCCGCCAAGCACGGCGGCGCGGGAAAGAAGATCGACGTGAGCGCCGCGCGGGAGGACGATAAGCTGGTCATTCGCGTGCGTGATTACGGCCCCGGTATCCCGCCGGAGGAACTGCCGTTCGTCAAGCAGAAGTTTTACAAAGGCTCGTCCAAGGCACGCGGCAGCGGTATCGGACTTGCCGTGTGCGATGAGATCGTGCAGCGGCACAACGGCACCTTTGAGATTGAAAATGCTGAGGGCGGCGGTGCGGTCGTGACGATTTCGCTGCCCATCGAATAAAATTCTGGAGTCCCAATTCGGCTATCAGTGTTTTTGCTGGGATGAGGAGGTATTTTTGTGATGAGAACAAAGAACAGTACACCATTTATCGCTCTCTTTTACATCCTTTTGCTGGTAAGTGCATTAAGCGGATGCGCGGATCCTCAAAAACAAGTCAATGATCAACAAGAACCGAACATATCGATTTCTCAGATGCAGGAGCAGCAAAAGCAGGAAGAACAGAATTCTCAAGAGCAGGCAGGGAGTACAGAATATCCGAATTATCCCGGCTACCCGCTTGAGAAAAACGGGATCAAGGAATGTAAGCTGTTTATCAACGGAGCCGTATATGAGGATTGCAACGGATACACAAAAGATGACTATCCGGACACATTGTTTATCACGGTTGATCCTGTGCTCTACAAAACATACCAGCATACATGCGGCTTAATTACGAGCTCAAACGTGAACGGAGAGGATTTTCATTTAAGCGGCAAAGTCATAAACGGACAGCAGGTTCTGTGTGCAGTCGGCAAACCGTTCTTAGTAGTTGACGGTGAGGTCTATGACGATCTGTCGCCGGAGCTTGTCGAGTTCGTTGAGGGTTGGGAAGATTATTGCTGTACGACACTGTTTTTGGAGAAAACGGCAGGAGCAAAAGTGCATATCTCTGAAGACAGAAGTGCGGCATATATAGAAATAAATGAGCCAATTTCGACTGAGGATAATGAAAAGTATACGCTCAATATCGGAGCAGGCGGAAAATTTACAGTAACAGATAAGCAAAGCGGTGAAACAAAAACCGTAGAGGTGCCTGAAAAGTATGTTCCGGTTTCCCAAAGCAGCAATTCAGCCGGAGGGAACGGAAATGGCGGGAATAAGAGCCATATTCAATGCGGCACCTGCGGAGGATCGGGGCGTATCGTGATAGGCGGCGGAAACGTGTACAATCCATACTCGAAGTCTTATGAATTGAAAATGCAATATGGCATGTGCCCGTCTTGCGGCGGAAGAGGTTGGCTCTGAGGCGAAGCCTGCAAATGAAATTGCATGATAAAAACTTGCAGGGAACGACTTAAAAATATAGAACAAGTGTTGCATTTTTGAAAATGCTGTGTTATACTGACGGCAACAAGGAGAATTCCATGGCAAACGAAAAGAACACTAAGCAGAAATTCCGCACCTCCATCGGCGGTCAGGCGCTGATCGAGGGCATTCTGATGCGCGGCCCCAACAAGCAGGCGATCGTCGTGCGCGCGCCGGAGGGACTGGTGGAAAAAGTGGAGGAGCTGAGGCTCGTGCGGGACAAGCACCCCATTCTGGGACTGCCCATCCTGCGCGGCGCGGTGACCTTTGTCGACTCGATGGTCAAGGGCGTCAAGGCGCTGATGTTTTCGGCGGACTATTTCCCCGAGGACGATCTTGCCCAGCCGGGCAAATTCGAGCAGTGGCTTGACAAAAAGCTCGGCAGCGAAAAGATGGAAAAGGCGGTCGTCGTGCTCGCCGTCATCCTGTCGCTTTTGATGACGATCGGTCTCTTTTTCCTGCTGCCGACGTTCCTGGCGGGCTTTATCGACCCGTTCATCCAGAGCGCCGCGCTGCACAATCTGGTCGAATCCATTATCAAGCTCGTTATTTTCGGCGGTTATCTTCTGCTGTGCTCGAAGCAGAAGGACATTCAGCGCGTGTTCCAGTACCACGGCGCGGAGCATAAAACCATCTTCTGCTACGAGGCAGGGCTGCCGCTGACGGTGGAGAACGCGCGCATCCAGCCGCGCCACCATCCGCGCTGCGGTACGAGCTTTCTGTTCGTGGTGGTCGTCGTGTCCATTCTGGTGTCGAGCGTGGTGTTCAGCTTCGTCAACTGGCGCAATATGTGGGTGCGTATGGGACTGCACCTGCTGCTGCTCATTCCCGTCGTCGGCATCACTTATGAATTTAACCGCTACGTCGGGCGGCACGACAATCCTGTGACGAATTTCCTCGCCAAGCCCGGACTGTGGTTGCAGAATTTCACCACAAACGAGCCGGACGACTCCATGCTCGAGGTCGCCATCCGTGCGCTGGAGCTGGTCATGCCGGAGGAAAAGGGCAAGGACGAGTGGTAAAATCAGTCAAGGGGGAACGGGTTTCCCCTTGAGAAACCCAAAAGATGAGTTGGAGCGCTTATGGCGACTACATATAACAATCTATACCTCGACCTGCGCACGATGTTGAAAAAAGCGGGCGTCGAGGAAGCAACACAGGCGGCGCGCGAGTTGGTCTGCACCGCCGCGGGAAAGACGAAAGAAGAACTGCTGCGCGACGGCGCGCTGTACGCCGCGCCCGAGGTAGAGCGCAGCGCGTACGACCTGGCGCAGCGTCTGCTTGACGGCGAGCCGGTGGCATATTTGGTCGGCGAGTGGGAGTTTTACGGCCTGCCGCTCGACATTTCGCCCGCCGTGCTCATCCCGCGCCCCGACACCGAGGTGCTGGTTTCGCAGGTGATCGAAAAGGCAAAAGACCTCACAGAGTGCCGCGCGCTCGATCTGTGCGCTGGCAGCGGATGTATCGGGCTTGCCCTTGCCGCGAACGTGCCGCACGCGCGCGTCCTGCTCGGCGAGATCGACGACGAGGCGCTGAAAGTCTGCCGCCAGAACATCCGGCGCAGCAACCTCACCGCGCGCGTGACGAGTATGCGGCTCGACGCGCGGGAAAAGCCCTCGCGCAATCTCGGCGAGTTCCACGTCATCGTCTCCAACCCGCCCTACATCCCCACGGCGGACATCGACACGCTCGATACCTCGGTGAAAGATCACGAGCCGCGCCTTGCGCTCGACGGCGGAGCGGACGGACTGGACTTCTACCGCGCGATCATCGAAAAGTGGCGCGATGCGCTCGCAAAGGACGGCATGCTCTTCTTTGAGGTCGGCATCGGACAGGCGGACGAGGTGCTGCGCATGATGCGCAGTAGCGGCTTCGGCGACGTGCAGATCGTCAAGGATTTGAATGGCATCCCCCGCGTGGTGTTCGGCACACTGTGCGATGAAATATAAGAAAAAACTTGAGATATACGGAGGAAAGCGAACATGGCAGAAAAGATCGTGACGAAGACGACATCGGCGTCCGAGGACAAAAAACGCGCCATAGAGACCGCCATGCAGCAGATCGAGCGCACCTACGGCAAGGGCTCCATCATGCGCTTTGGCGACGGTATGGCGGTGAATAATGTGGAGTCCGTCCCCACCGGCTCGCTCGCGCTTGACCTGGCGCTCGGCATCGGCGGGCTCCCCAAGGGCCGCATCATTGAGATCTACGGACCGGAATCCTCCGGTAAAACGACGCTCGCGCTGCACGTTCTCGCGCAGGCGCAGAAAAACGGCGGCGAGGTCGCCTTTGTCGACGCGGAGCACGCGCTCGACATCACCTACGCCCGCGCGCTCGGCGTGAAGATCGAGGATATGCTCGTCTCTCAGCCGGACACCGGTGAGCAGGCGCTTGAGATCACCGAGGCGCTCGTGCGCTCCGGCGCGATCGACGTGGTCGTGGTCGACTCCGTCGCCGCGCTCGTGCCGCGCGCCGAGATCGAGGGCGAGATGGGCGACAGCTTTGTCGGCCTCCACGCGCGCCTCATGTCGCAGGCGCTGCGCAAGCTCACGGGCGCGGTCAGCAAGACCAACACCATCGTCATCTTCATCAACCAGCTGCGCGAAAAGGTTGGCGTCATGTACGGAAACCCCGAGGTGACCACCGGCGGCCGCGCGCTCAAGTTCTACGCCTCCGTCCGCATTGACGTGCGCCGCGTCGAAACGCTCAAAAACGGCTCGGAGATGATTGGCAACCGCACACGCGCAAAGGTCGTCAAGAACAAGATGGCGCCTCCGTTCCGCGAGGCGGAATTCGACATTATGTACGGCGAGGGCATCTCGCTGCTCGGTGAGCTGCTGGACCTCGGCGTCAAGCTCGACCTCGTGCAGAAAAGCGGCTCGTGGTACTCCATGGGCGAGGTGCGCATCGGCCAGGGCCGCGACGCCGCCAAGCAGTATCTCAAGGACAATCCCGACATCGCCGACGAGCTGGAGTCCAATATCCGCAAGAACTTCGACAAGCTCACCACGGGGCAGGCGCGCGTTGCGGCGAAGGCTGCCGGACGCGCCGTTGACGTCAGCGCCGACGACTTCGAAGGATGAAGATCGAAAAAATCGAAAAATCCAAACATAAGCAGGAGCGAATTCTCGTGTATCTGGAGGGGGGCGACCTCCTCCGGATCACGGAGAACGAGCTCCTGCGTTTCGGCTTGTATGCGGGGCTGGACATTGACGGGGAAACTGTGGTAGAATTGCAAAAAGCCGCCGCGCACAGCGAAACGCGCGTGCGCGCGGCGAACATGATCTCCGCACGTCCGCTCTCAAAAAAGGAGCTTGAGCGCAAGCTGCGCGACAAGGGAGCGTCCGAGGCGGACGCCGCCGACGCCGCCGACTGGCTGGAGGGCATCGGCGCACTGGATGATGCCGCGTATGCCGCGATGCTTGTGCGCCATTACAGCGCGATGGGCTACGGGATGGCGAAACTGCGCGACGAGCTGTATCGCCGCGGAATCCCGAAAGAGCTGTGGGAGGATGCACTCGCGCAGATGCCGGACGCGGAGACGGTTATCGAAAAGGTGATCGCGCAGAAGACAAAGGGCGGCGCGCTCGATGAAAAGGGACGCAGAAAGCTCTTTGACCTGTTGCTGCGCCGCGGTTTTTCGCGGCAGGACATAAAGAACGTGCTTAGTAGATTGGGCGAAACAATGGAAGAGGACGACGGATGAGTAAGGTAGCGTTTATTTCTCTTGGCTGTGCCAAAAACCAGGTGAATTGTGAGCAGATGATGGCGAGCATCGTGGGCGCCGGACACGACTTGTTGCTCGCGCCCGCGGGCGCGGACGTCGTGGTGGTCAACACCTGCGGCTTTTTGTCGTCCGCGTGCGAGGAAGCCATTGACAATATTTTGGAGATGGCGGAGCTGAAAGCGGCGGGACTCATCAAAAAAATCCTCGTCACCGGCTGCATGGCGCAGCGCTACAAGGACGAAATTCTCTCTGAGCTTCCCGAGGTGGACGGCATTCTCGGCACCGGCAGCTATGAGGACATCGTCGCCGCCATTGACGCGGTGCTGACAAAGGGCGAGCGCCCCTGCTATTTCGGCAACGTCCACACGGCGAAGCAGAACGGCGAGCGCATTTTGTCCACACCGCCGTACTGCGCGTATCTGCGCATCGCCGAGGGCTGCGACAACTGCTGCGCCTACTGCGTCATTCCGCGCCTGCGCGGTCGGTTCCGCTCCCGCGAGATGGGGGAGCTTCTGGACGAGGCACGCGAGCTTGTCGATGCGGGCGTGAAAGAGCTGCTGGTCATCGCGCAGGACATCACGCGCTACGGCACGGACCTGAACGGTGAGCATCAGCTTGCCAAGCTGCTCAAAGAGTTATGTAAACTCGATTTCCATTGGATCCGCCTGCACTATCTCTATCCCGACGAGATCACGGACGACTTGATCGACGTGATCGCGCGCGAGGAGAAGATCCTGCCGTATCTCGACATTCCCATCCAGCACTGCAACGACGCGATCCTGAAAGCGATGAACCGCCGTGACACCAAGGCGAGCCTTACCGAGCTGTTCGGAAAGCTCCGCGCAAAGATTCCGAATCTTGTGCTGCGTACCTCCATCATCACGGGACTGCCGCTCGAGGGCGAAAAAGAGTTCGAGGAGCTGTGCGATTTCCTGCGCGAAGAGAAGATCGAGCGCGCGGGCGTGTTCCCGTTCTCGCCCGAGGAGGGGACAAAAGCCGCCGCGATGGAGCACGTTTCCACCGAGGAAGCGCAGCGCCGCGCGGAGCTGCTCGTCGACGTCCAGTCCGACATCATCGACGCGTACAACGAGTCCGTGATGGGCGAAAAGCGCGAGGTGCTGTGCGAGGGGTTTGACAACGAGGCGATGTGCTACGTCGGGCGCTCCTACGCGGAATCCATTGATATTGACGGAAAGATTTACTTTTCCGCAAATCGTGATATAATGACAGGTGAGTTTGTGAACGTCCGCCTCACCGGCACGATGGACGGCGAGCTGACGGGCGAAGCAGTGGAATAAAAGCCTGCGGAGCAGGAGGGAATTTTGCATGACAACAGCAAATAAACTGACACTTGCGCGCATGGCGCTCATCCCTGTGTTTTTGGTGGTGCTCTACGCGGGCTTTGCGGCATCGGGCTATGTGGCGCTGGCGATCTTCATTGTCGCGTGCGTGACCGATTTTGTCGACGGCTATATTGCCCGCCACTACAATCAGATCACCAATTTCGGCAAATTTATGGACCCGCTGGCGGACAAGATGCTCGTCATGGCGGCAATGTGTTACTTCGTCGAGTGCGGACAGATGCCCGCGTGGGCGCTTGCGGTCGTGCTGCTGCGGGAATTCGCCGTGTCCGGCATGCGCATGGTCGCCGTCGAACAGGGGCGCGTAATCGCCGCGGCGTGGTCGGGCAAGGTCAAGACCGCCTCGACGATGGTGTGCCTTTGCATCATGATGCTGCTCGGTGAGCCGTGGGTCCCCGTGCCGCGCGTGCTCAACACGCTGTGTATTATCGTGATCGTCGGCACGACGGTCTATTCCGGCGTCGAGTACTTCATCAAAAACGCGGATGTGTTCAAAAACGCGCGTTAAAAAGAAAAAAATCTCCAAAGGAGTTTCATTTATGTATCTTTACAATTCCGCCACTCACAAGAAAGAAGAGTTCAAGACGCACACCCCCGGCCACGTCGAGATGTATACCTGCGGCCCCACCGTCTACCACTTTGCCCACATCGGCAACCTCCGCTCCTACATCATGGAGGATGTGCTGGAAAAATTCCTCCGCTACTCCGGCTACGATGTCAACCGCGTCATGAACATCACCGACGTCGGGCATCTGACGAGCGACGCCGACGAGGGCGAGGACAAGATGCTCAAGGGCGCGAAGCGCGAGCACAAGACTGTCATGGAGATCGCGCAGTACTACACCGACGCGTTCTTTGCCGACTGTGAAAAGCTCAACATCAAGCGCCCCGACGTCGTGCAGCCCGCCACGGGTCTGATCGACGACTATATCCACATCGTTTCCACACTCATCGACAAGGGCTATGCCTATCTCGCGGGCGGCAACGTGTACTTCGACACCAGCAAGCTCTCCCGCTACTACATCTTCAACGACCACAACGAGGAGGATCTCGCCGTCGGCGTGCGCGAGGGCGTGGAGGAGGACACGAACAAGAAGAACAAGAACGACTTCGTGCTCTGGTTCACCAAGTCCAAGTTCGAGGATCAGGCGCTCAAGTGGGACTCCCCCTGGGGCGTGGGCTATCCCGGCTGGCATATTGAGTGCTCCGGCATTTCGATGAAGTACAACGGCGAGTATCTCGACCTCCACTGCGGCGGCGTGGACAACGCCTTCCCGCACCACACCAACGAGATCGCGCAGTCCGAGAGCTATCTCGGCCACCCCTGGTGCACGCACTGGGCGCACGTCGCGCACCTCAACACGACGGACGGCAAGATGTCGAAGTCCAAGGGCGAATTCCTGACCGTTTCGCTGCTCGAGGAAAAGGGCTACGATCCGCTCGTCTATCGCTTCTTCTGCCTGCAGAGCCACTACCGCAAGGCGCTCGTGTTCACTTGGGAGAACCTCGACAACGCGCAGGGCGCGTTCAATAAGCTGCTCAAAAAGATCGCCGCGCTCAAGATAGACGACGGCGCGGTCGACGAGGCTGTCGCCGCGCAGTATAAGCAGAAGTTCACGGAGCAGATGGGCAACGACCTCAACACCTCCATGGGCGTCACCGCACTGTACGATGTGCTCAAGGCGCAGACCAACGACGCGACGAAGCGCGCCGTCATCGCGGATTTCGACAGCGTCCTCGGTCTCAAGCTGCTGGAAAAGGCGGATGCCATCCGCGAGAAAGAGGCAAAAGCTGCTGCGACGCAGGCGACCGGCGGCTACACCGTCACCGGCGAGGGTGATCCCGCTATCGATGCGCTGGTGCTGGCGCGCTATGAGGCAAAGAAGGCCAAGAACTTCGCCGAGGCCGACCGCATCCGCGACGAGCTCAAGGCACAGGGCATCGAGATCGTCGACGCCAAGGACGGCGCGACGTGGAAAAGAGTGTAAAAAAGGAGGGCAGTCCCATGCGTAAGATTTTGGTCGTCATTGATATGCAGAACGATTTTATCGACGGCGCACTCGGCACGAAAGAAGCGCAGTCGATCGTCCCGAAGGTCGTGGAAAAGATCAAGGAGTACGATCCGTGGAACATCTACCTCACCCGCGACACGCACTATGAAAACTATCTTGACACGCAGGAGGGCAGAAACCTTCCCGTCGTGCACTGCGTTGAGGGAAGCGACGGCTGGCAGCTTCGCGCCGAGGTCGCCGAGGCGGCGGGAAACGCCATGATCGTCGACAAGCCGACGTTTGGGTCTAACAAGCTCGCGGGCATCCTGATGAGCGAGCGCGCACAGGAGGCGCTGGAGATCGAGCTGGTCGGCGTCTGCACGGACATCTGCGTGGTGTCGAACGCGCTGCTTTTTAAGGCGGCGATGCCGGAAGCTCCCATCACCGTGGACGCGAGCTGCTGCGCGGGCGTGACGCCTGAGCGCCACAGGGCGGCGCTCGAAACGATGAAAGCCTGTCAGGTGAACGTCATCAACGAATAAAAAAGAAGCGATGCTTTGCATCGCTTCTTTTTTTATTCCATTTTCGTGTGCTCGCAGACCTCTTTGATCTTCGCCTGTAAGCCCTTGAAGTCCTCGAATGTTTCAGGGCGGCGGCGCGGATCGCGCAGCAGCGCCGCGGGGTGATAGACCGCCATCATCTCAAATTCGCCCTTTTTGAACCACTGCCCGTGCTGCTGCGTGATCTTGAAGTCGCTCTGGATGATGCGCATGGCGGCGATGCGTCCGAGGCAGACGATGAGCTTGGGGTGCAGCAGCTTCACCTGCCGGCGCAGATACCCGATGCACGCATCCTGCTCCACGCCGAGCGGATCGCGGTTTTCCGGCGGGCGGCACTTGACGATGTTGGCGATGTAAACATCCTCACGCCTGAGTCCGATGATAGAGAGCATATCGTCGAGAAGCTGACCGGCTCTGCCGACGAACGGCACGCCCTGCTCATCTTCATTTTTGCCCGGCCCTTCGCCGATGAAAAGGACCTCCGCATCGCGGCTGCCCACGCCGAAGACCACGTTTTTGCGCGTCTCCCAAAGGGAGCACTCGCGGCAGTTTTCGCAGTCGTGCTGGATCGCTTCCCAGGTATCCGCCATAAGATCGACCTCCCGTGTGTTTTTCTCAGCATAGCACAATTCAACGTTTTTTGCAACGCGCTGCGCGCATTTTTCCGCCCCTGCGGGAGAAACTGAGGAAAATGTGTGTGGGGGAATGGCATGGCATGGCGTATTTCTGGTATTTTCTCTTTTACAGCTTCTTAGGTTACCTTTTGGAAAAGCTGTTTGCCCGCGTGATGCACTCGCCGCGTCAGGTGCGCAAGTGCTTTTTGCTGCTGCCGCTGTGCCCCGTGTACGGGCTTGCGCTGTGCGCGCTGCTAATGACGGGTGCGGAGCGTGTCGGTAATCTGATCGCGCTGATGCTGCAAGGCGCGGCGGTGACGACGGCGGTGGAGTACGCGGTGCATTGGGGCTATGAAACGCTGCTCGGCGTGCAGTTTTGGGATTACACTCGGGCAAAAATGAACGTGAACGGGCGCATCTGCCTGCCGTTTTCGGCGGCGTGGGGCGCACTGTCCGTACTTGCGGTGCGATTTGTGCAGCCACCGCTCCGCGCACTCGCCTCGGCGCTGCCAGACGCGTGGGCGGGCGCGGCGCTTTTGCTGCTCGCGTTCGATGCTTTTCTTACGGCAAGGGTGCTGCACACCTATCACGACACCGAGCTTCTGAGCCTGCGTACCCTGAGAGAGCGCAGAAAAGCAGCATAAAAGGACGGCGCAAGCCGTCCTTTTATCATAGATGAGTTTCGATCCACGCCCACAGATCGGCGTAAACCGTCTCGCGGCACTTCTCATTCAGAATTTCGTGCCGCAGCCCGTCATAGAGCTTCAAAGAAAGGTCACGAACGCCGGCTTTTCGGAAGCTTTCGTGCGCTTTCTGCACGCCCTTGCCCATGTCGCCGACGGGGTCGTTCGCGCCGGAGATGAAGAAAATGGGCGTGTCTTTGTCCATCTTGTCCGCGTTCGACTGCTTCGAGATGAACCCGATGCCGCAGAGCATATCGTAGAAAAGTCCGATGCTCGCGCCGCCGCCGCAGAGCGG
>JAZLIU010000190.1:0-3432 GCA_045617565.1 Oscillospiraceae bacterium | reverse complement strand
CTGCCGTGCTGCGCGACGCGAATGATATTCTGGGCGTCGAGTACTGCAAGGCACTGTCGGGGTCGGGCATCGCGCCGTTGGCGCTGCCGCGCAGGGGCATCAACCACGACGGCGGCGGGGCGGGGGAGTTTGCCTCGGCGTCGTACCTGCGCGAGAGACTGCTTGCGGGGGAGGCGTGCGGCGAATACCTCACGCCGGATATGGCTCGGCTGTACGAAGCGGAGCGCAAAGTGGGATGCGCACCGGTGTCGATGGCGAACGCCGAGCGTGCGATGCTCGCGAAGCTGCGCACGATGACGGAGGATGATTTTGCCCGCTATGACGAGGGCAACGAGGGCCTGTACCACCGGCTGTACGATGCGAGCCGCACAGCGAACAGTATCGTGGAGCTGCTCGCCGCCGCCAAGACCAAGCGCTACGCCTACGCGCGGCTGCGCCGCACGGTGCTGCGGATGTACCTCGGTATCGAAGAAGTGCCGGAGAAAGTACCGTATCTGCGCGTGCTCGCCTGCAACGAGCGGGGCAGGGCGCTTTTGAAGCAGATGAAAAAGTCGGCGACGCTGCCGATTTTGACGAAGAGTGCCGACGTGCGCCAACTTTCGGAGGGCGCGCAGCATCTATTTGCCATAGAAGCCCGCGCGACCGATCTCTATACGCTCGCGTATCCCGACTTTGCACAGTCCGTCGGCGGGAGCGAGTGGAAGACAAATCCTGTGATTTTATGAGGAGGAATGACAATGAAACGAATGATGGGTATGTTACTGGTGCTGGCGATGGTGTTTTCCCTTGCGGCCTGCGGGGAAAAGACTGTTGAGCCGCCAAAGGAACAGGTTCAGCAGGCGCAGCAACCGGATACGGAGTATTCCTTTGTCGTAAGCACCGACGTTTACGAGGATATAGGCACGGCGGAGGATGGCACATTGCTTATCCACGTTCGCTATGAGCTGCCGCACCTCGACATCGTTCCCGAAACGGGCGGCGACAGCGTGCTCGATGCGCAGATGCTTGCCGTGCGCAACACGTTCAACGAGGAAGCGGAACGCCAGCGCAATGAGCAGATCGACTTTTTTGCGCAGTTATGCGACGCGGCGAAGGAGGACTATCAATACGTGTCGGAGAGCGGGCTTGATTGGTGTGTCTATGCAGATGAAATGTCGATTGGCAGCACCTATCAGACCGATGGCGGACTTCTGAGCATCTATGCATCGACGTATATCGGCACAGGCGGCGCGCATCCGACCAACGGCTTTGCCATGTGGAACTATGACTTAAACGAGGGAAAATTTCTCCAATACAGCGAATTTACCGACGACGAGGAAGCGTTCCGCGCGGCGGTCGCAAGTGAAATTCTCGCGCAGATCGCCGAAGAAGACATTGCCGAGGGACTTTTTGAGGGCTACGAGGCATCTGTTGAAGAACTATCCTATGCCGAGGTATATTTCAACTCGGACGGCATGATCGTGTGTTTCCCCGAGTATATCCTCGGTCCGCACGCGGCGGGACTTCCGAGCTTTATCGTGCCGTATGAAACGATCAATGGTGCGATGAACGACTACGGCAGGGCGCTGCTGAACCTATAAGAGAGCACAAGAAAACGGCTGACGAAAGTCAGCCGTTTTTGCTTATACATTGCCGTATCTCTGGCGGTGGGACTGCATGATGCCCTTGAGCAGCTCGCCGTTGCTCGGTGGGGTGTAGGTAATGGCGTTCGCGCCGGCGTCGATGGTTTTGTTGATGCTCTCGTCCGTCGGGCCGCCGGTCGCAATGATGGCGATGTCGGGGTATTTTTTTCGGATCATCGCCACGACCTCCGGCGTTTTGCTCGCAGCGGAGACGTTGAGAATGTCCGCGCCTGCGGCAATGCGCTCGTCAATGTCCTGCTCGGCGGAGACGATGGTGCAGACCACGGGAATATCAACGTGCTTTTTGATGAGGCCGATCACATCGGGCGGAACGGGCGCGTTGAGCAGCACGCCGTAGCAGCCCTGGTTTTCCGCCTCGACCGCCTGCTGCATGGAGCGCTCGCCGGAGGTGAAGCCGCCGCCGACGCCCACGAACACCGGCATATCGGCGACGGTGATGGTCGCCTGCACGATGCGCGGCTGCGGCGTGAACGGATAGACGGCGATGACGCCGTCGGCGTTGATGTTGCAGATGGTGGCGGCATCGGTGGAGAAGACAAAGGACTTCATCGTGCGCCCGAAGATGGTGATGCCGCTGCACCGCTCGATGCACTTGGGCACGTCAAGACGGTGGTTGCGGAGCTGACCGTTAAAAACAGGAGTATTCATGGCGGTCTCCTTTCAAAAAGAGAGTGATGAATGCTTAATCGGCGTATTCACTTGCACGCATTGCCTGAATGGTCATGTCGATGAGCTTGTCAAGCTCCCAACCCAGCATTTCCGCGCCGCGCTCGATCACGTCGCGGGGGCAGCCGGCGGCAAATTTCTTATCTTTGTACTTTTTCTTGTCAGACTTGACCTCCAAGTCGTCACAGCTTTTGCTCGGACGCATCACGGCGACGGCGCCGATGAGTCCCGTCAGCTCGTCGCAGGCGAAGAGCACCTTTTCCATCTCATGTTCGGGCTTGGGCAGCTCACGTCCCTCGTGGAGACCGTAGCCGTGGCTGGCGTGGGCGCGGATGAGGCGCTCGTCGAGTCCGCGAGAGCGCATGATCTCCTGCGATTTGAGACAGTGCTCATCGGGGTACAGCTCGAAATCGAGGTCGTGCAGAAGTCCCA
Organism: Oscillospiraceae bacterium; assembly: GCA_045617565.1. Taxonomy (GTDB): domain Bacteria; phylum Bacillota; class Clostridia; order Oscillospirales; family Oscillospiraceae; genus Hominicoprocola. The sequence goes on along the minus strand of JAZLIU010000190.1, from coordinate 691 downwards.
CGATCTCCCAGAAATCCGCCTCCTCGCCGTAGCCGAGCTCAACGGCGTACCAGCGCAGCACGTCGCCGACGATGTGGCCGTGCTTGAGGTGGAATTCGCCCTTGTTGAATTCCTCGAGTAGTTCGATCGCCTGCTGTTTGTTCAGTTCCATATCATAACCCTCCTCAGAGTTGTTCATCGGTAAAGTGAATGTGCGAGAACAGATGGTCGGAGCAGAAGCAGTGGTAGCCCGCGCATTTGGAGCAGTAACGGAACTCCAGCTCCGGATTCGTCGCATCGGTGCGCCCGCAGACACAGCAGCGGCGATGGAAGCCCTGCTCCTTATGCTGCGTTTCCTCCACACGCTGCTGGGTGCGCACGGTGTTGTGGAAGTGAGTCGCCTGCTTGCTGCGGTGGCGTTCCAGATTCAAAAACGCGAGGAATTCCGGCCAGAAGAAGATGACGAAGTTCAAAAGCGCCACGACGGGCAGAACCGCACCGGCGAAGTTTCCCTGCGCGATGTAGGCAAAGATGTCATATGCGAACAGGCACGCATCGATGATCGCCAAAATCTTCATGCGCACGGGAATGAAGAAGAACAGCAGCACCCGTGCCTCGGGATAGAGGACGGCGAAGGCAAAGAACATGGCGAGATTGATATAGTAGGTGCTGCCGATGGAGAGATAGGGAGCGCCCATCAGCAGGCACGAGA
>JAZLIU010000189.1:0-7080 GCA_045617565.1 Oscillospiraceae bacterium | reverse complement strand
CGCGTAGCCCGCGCGGACAAGCTCCGCCATCTCGGGCTCGGAATAGTCCGGCAGGAGTGCAGACAGCACCGCCGCCGCCATCGAAAGCGTGTCCATGCCCAGCACGTCGCGGTAATTGAATTGGATGTCCGCAAAGGACGGCATCGTGTAAAGGCCGCCGTCTCCTGCCAACCCGTCAAGAACTGCCTGCGCGCTCGATACCTTGAGCTGCGCATTACGGGTGCTTTGATAATCCATGGTTTTTCCTCCGTTCGTCAGCGGCGTGTGCCGCGAAAAGTCAAAAGTATTCGCCGATGATCTTTTCCATCCAGACCATATCGTACCAGCGGTCAAACTTGCGCCCGCATTTGCGGAACGTGCCACAGAGGGTAAAGCCCATCTTTTCGTGGAAATAGACGCTGTCATGTGTCAGATATTCGTCGTCCCGCTCCGGCACGCCGATGCAGGCATACATATTTGTGATGCCCTGCTCTTTGAGTGAGCGCTCCAGCGCCTCGTACAGCGCCCGCCCGACGCCGACGGCGCGGCAGTCCGGCGCGACGTAGATCGTCGTCTCCACCGACCAGTCGTAGGCAGGGCGACCCTTGAAGGGGCTTACATAGGTGTAGCCGAGGATCTTCCCGTCCCCCTCCGCGACGAAGTAGGGGTACTTTTCGAGCGTTTGGCGCATCTTTTCGCGCCACTCGTCTATCGTGGGGGCGGCATAGTCAAAGGAAATCGCCGTGTTCTCCGTGTAATAGGTGTAAATGTCCAGCGTCGCGGACAAATCGTCCTCGCGCACCGGTCGGATCACCATACGTCCACGCCCCTTTCCGCTTGATTTTGATATTTTACCACGCGGTGCACCGGAACTGCAAGGAAAAAATCAAAACGGCTGCCCTCGCAGCCGTTTCTTTTATACATGAACCAAGATAAGCCCCACCAACGTGCCGAGCAGCGTAAAGACCGCCGGCGCTTTCGAGCGCAGCATCAGATAGGATTCCGGCAGCAGCCCGCCGAACACGACGTAGAGCACCGCGCCGCCGGCAAAGCTCAGCGAGGCGGACAGCCACACGGGGCTGATGAGGCCGAGCGAGTAGCCGAGCATCGCGCCGAGGATGGTCGGTGCGCCGGAAAGCGCCGTCACGCCGATGGCTTTCCGCTTCCCCATGCCGCCCGTGATGAGCGGGACGGAGACCGCCATACCCTCGGGGATGTTGTGCAGGCCGATCACGATGGCGATGAGGAACCCCGTGCCGCCGACGACCGCGCCGCCGTCGCCCGCGTAGGACGCGCCGATGACCATGCCCTCGGGCATATTGTGCAGCGCGATGGCGCACGCCATCACGATGCCCGCGATAAACAGCTCATAGTTATTTTTGATGTTCGCTTTCTTATGTTCGTTATAGTGGTCGGCGTGGATCAGCTCGTCGAGATCGTCCGCCGTCTGCGGGTGCCCTTTATTGATATGCGCGACCTCGTGATTGGTCGTCTTGTCGATAAAATAGTTGAGCACATAGATCACACCGTAGCCAAGCAGCACGCCGGTAAGCACTAACCACAGCGGCATCTCCCCTGTTGCGCCTTCGGGGAAAAACGCCTCGGGAATGAGGTCGAAGCACACGACCGCCATCATCACGCCGCCCGCGAACGCGAGCAAGAGGCTGACGATCTTCGAAGAATCGCGGCGCAATACCGCGCCGACGAGGCCGCCGAGTCCCGTGCCGCCGACGCCGGCGATCGCGGTGATCACGACCACCCACCAAAAAACACTCATACGCACATACACTTTCTCTTTTGAATCACGATACTGTAAGCATAAGCTAACTCAAGCGGTTTGTCAAGGCTAACCGGTGACTTTTCTCCGCATTTCGTCCCCTCCCGCACACCGATCGTGTCGCACGCCACACGCCGACACAAAACGAATTTTTTCGCAAAAAACTATTGCATTTGCACAAGCAGCGTGTTATATTGTGCCTGTGCAAAAATCAAGTGTTTTTGTATTATGGACAAATTTGGTGATTTGCACAAATCCGTCCACACTTGACGGATACAGAAAACGAAAGAAGGCATACCTATGAACATTGCTTTATTGGGATTCGGCACCGTCGGATCGTACTTCTATAGACTCGCGGAGGGACGCACCGATCTGTGCGTCACCACCGTTTTATCCCGCCGTCCGCGCCCCGAGCTCACCTGCCATATCACCGCGGATTTTGACGAGATTGTACGCGACAAGAGCATCGGCTGCGTGGTCGAGGTGATGGGCGGTCTGGAACCCGCCTACTCGTACATCTGCGCGGCGATGCGCGCGGGCAAACACGTTGTCACCGCGAACAAGCAGCTTATGTGCGCGCACTATGAGGAGCTTGTCGCGCTGGCGAAAGAGTGCGGCGTTTCGCTTCGCTGCACGGCGTCCGCCGGCGGCGGCATCCCGTGGCTCACGTCTCTTTCCCGCGCAGCAAGACTTGATGAACTTGTCGCCGTCGAGGGCATTTTGAACGGCACGACGAACTATATGCTCTCCGCCATGACGGAAAATGGCACGGACTACGCCGTCGCGCTCGCGGAGGCGCAGGCGCTCGGCTACGCCGAGGCCGACCCCACGGCGGACGTAGAGGGACTCGACGCGCGGCGCAAGCTGGTGCTGTCCGTCAACCTCGCGTGGGGCGTTAGCGTGCGCGAAGACGACATCCCCTGCGTCGGCATCTCGTCCGTCACCGCGCAGGATATTGCCGAGGCAAAAAAACTCGGCCTTACGTTTAAGCTCATCGCCCGCGGCGAAAAGAGCGGCGACAAGGTGGCGGCGTTCGTCTGTCCCACGCTCTTCCCCGCAGGCGCACCGGAATCCCACATCGGCGGCACGGGCAACATCGTCAGCTTCCGCGCAAGCCGATTTGGGACGCAGAGCTTCTCCGGCGCGGGCGCCGGCGGCTTCCCCACGGGCTCGAGCGTGCTGGCGGACTGCCTGGACGTGATGGACGGCTGCAAGAGCTTCTATGTGGACAAGTTCACCCCCTGCGGCATTGATTTGAGCGGTGCGAATGCGCAGTGGTTCTGCCGCGTGAACGGGAAGTACTTCACAAAGGTCTGCTCGGCAGCCGAGGCGTTCGCCGCCTACGAAAACGACAGAAAGGACGACCAGCACGCGCTGCTTGCGCGCATGGCGGAGAAAGAATAAATTATGCTCAAAGTTTTAAAATTCGGCGGCTCCTCGCTCGCCGACGCACATCAGTTCGCCAAGGTCAAGTCCATTGTGGACGCAGATCCCGCCCGCCGCGTGGTCATCGTCTCCGCGCCGGGCAAGCGCTTCAAGGACGACCACAAGATCACCGACCTCCTGTACCTCTGCGCCGCGCACATCAAGTACGGCGTTTCCTGCGAGGATATCTTTCAAATGATCCGCGACCGCTACGCCGAGATCATCCACGAGTGCAGCCTGAAGCTCGATCTCACGAGGGACTTTGACGAGCTGTGGGCGAAGATGCAAAGCGGCATCAGCACCGACGAACTGGCGAGCCGCGGTGAATACTTCTCCGCGAAGCTCATGGCGGAATTCCTCGGCTTTGAGTTTCTCGACGCAGCGCTTTGGGTGAAGTTCAACTTCGACGGGACTGTCGATCAGGAGGCGACCTACGAGGCGCTTTGTCACGCGGCGGACGGGCGCAAGGTCGTCATCCCCGGGTTCTACGGCGTGATGCCGGACGGTCACATCAAGACCTTCTCCCGCGGCGGCAGCGACATCACCGGCGCGCTCGCGGCGGCGGCGCTGGATGCCGACGTCTATGAAAACTGGACGGACGTGTCCGGCATTCTGATGGCGGACCCGCGCATCGTGGATTCTCCCGCACCCATCAAGCGCGTGACGTACAGCGAGCTGCGCGAGCTGAGCTACATCGGCGCGCAGGTGCTCCACGAGGGCACGATCTTCCCCGTGCGCGAGAAGAACATCCCCCTCAACATCCGCAACACCAATGCGCCCGACCATCCCGGCACGATGATTTTGGAGACCATCGACGACGAGATCGACGAGGGCAGTTTCATCACCGGTATCGCGGGCAAAAAGGGCTTTAGCGTCATCACCGTCGCCAAAACGGGGATGTCCTCCGAGCCGGGCACGTTCCTCAAAATACTGGAAATTCTCGCCAAGCATGACGTCAACGTCGAGTACACGCCCTCCGGCATCGACATCGTGTCGCTCGTCGTGTCAGCGGAGAAGGTGTCCAAGCGGCTCTATGAAATTTTGGGCGAGCTGCAAAAAGAGGTGCAGCCGAATAAAATAACGGTAACGGAACACATCGCCATCGTCGCCGCCGTCGGCCGCAAGATGGCGTACCGCCCCGGCGTCTCCGGCAAGATCTTCGCCAAGCTGGGTGAAAACGGCGTCAACATCCGCATGATCACGCAGGGCCCCGAGGAGCTCAACATCATTGTCGGTGTCGAGGAAAAGGATTTTGAACAGGCGATCCGCGTCCTGTATAACAGCTTTGTCAGAGAGCACGTTTGCTGACAGAAAGGACATAAAAATGGATAAAAAAGCAGTAAAGATCGGCATTCTCGGCGCAACGGGCGCCGTGGGTCAGGAAATGATGAAAATTTTGGAAGAACGCAACTTCCCCGTTGCATCTCTTCGTCCCATCGCCAGCGGCAGAAGCGCGGGCAAGACGCTCAAATTCAAAGGGCAGGACGTGACGATCGTCGAAGCGTCCGATAACGCCTTTGAGGGACTCGACATCGTGCTCGGCGCGGCGGAAAACGACATCGCCGAGCGTTTCGCCCCCGCCATCGTCAAGGCGGGCGCGGTGTTCGTGGATAACTCCAGCGCGTTTCGCCTCGATCCCAACGTGCCGCTCGTCATTCCCGAGATCAATCCCGAGGACGTAGCGTGGCACAAGGGTATCATCTCCAACCCCAACTGCACCACCATCGTCACACTCGTCGCCATCAATGCGCTGAGCAAAGAAAGTCCCATCGAGACGATCATTGCCTCGTCCTATCAGGCGGTGAGCGGTGCGGGCAAGAACGGCATCGACGAGCTGCATAATGAAGTTGCGGCGCTGAGCGAGGGCAAGACCTGCGAGCCGAAGGTGTTCCAGTATCAGATCGCCTACAACGTCATTCCGCAGATCGGCGGCGAGGCGTTTGAAGGCTACACGAGCGAGGAGATGAAGATGCAGAATGAGGGCAGGAAGATCCTGCACCTGCCCGAGCTGAAGGTCTCCTGCACCTGCGTGCGCGTGCCCGTCGTCCGCAGCCACAGCGTCAGCGTCGTGCTGCGCACGAAGGAGAAGATCAGCGTGGAGCGTCCCCGTGAGCTGATCTCACCCGCCCCCGGCTGTAAGCTGGTGGACGACCTCAAGAGCAAGCAGTATCCCATGCCGCTCGACACCTCGGATCAGGACATTATCTTCGTCGGCCGCATCCGCGACGATCTGACCGGCGAGCGCGGACTCAACCTCTGGTGCTGCGGCGACCAGGTGCGCAAAGGCGCGGCGACGAACACCGTGCAGATCGCCGAGCTGCTGCTCAAATAGGCTGATAGCTTGCAAAAAATGACAGGGCGACACGAAAGAAACGTGCCGCCCTGTTGTTATGAGAATTGCTGAATTCGTTCTTAAACTATTGCGCAAGTCTTTCACAAACTTGGCAGAAGAAATTTTCTACAGCTTCATCATATCTCTCGTTTTGAATTCCCTCGTCTAGACAATCATATATAAAGGATTCGGGTTGTTGACAAAAGAAATCATAGAGAATCCCACCGCAAAGAACATTATAGCTCTTGTGTGTGACATCAATGACTAAAACACCATCACTTTCAGTAAGATTGCTACTATCAGCGTACATATTTGCTGTTTCACTTAAGTCAATATCAGCATCAGGCATAATTGTAACCACGGTAATGATTCCACAAGCCAAGTCCGCAATTGATTCATTGTATTGATAAATATTTGTTTCACAACTGTCTGACAACACTTGTGCATTATCGTCAATAATAACATCCCCATAAACTTCGATTAGAGGACTTGCTTCTTCAAAATGTTCATCTTCCCCGAAAAATCTGCCATCACCATCCACCCATATTACGGTTGCGTCGGCATTAATTCCTCCCCACCACACAGTGTATGGCTCTGTATTTGAAACCCAAAGATATTTATCATCCACATCGTCTGTCAGCCTGTCAAAAATACAGCACGAAATTCCATCAACCGAGCCATCGCCCCAATATGCTATTTCATTTTTTAAATCTTCTGTTCCAAACATCGTGCTGAGCACATAGTGGCACCCATCGTTGCCATGAATGATGTCCTTTTTGTATGTTCTGCCGCTGTCTTCCGTCCATCGTTCTGTTATTTTCAGGCTTCCAGCAGTCTTATCAACAAACGAATCATCTTTACAGTAGAATGTCCCGTTAAATAAAAGCTCTGTTCCATCTTTGCTCAACTCAAACAGATATTTTTGTTCGCTATCCCCTACAAGTTTTAAACTATTGCTTTCAATCTCATAGGTGCCTGTGCTAGCGCCATAATGTCCGTTCTTCCACTCATATGTTCCGTCATTTTTAAATATAATATTATGATCATCTGAGTTATCAACTCCATTAGAATCATAAGCGGCTGTATTCCTTTTTACATTGAATCTTCCCTCAAGTTTTTCGCCCAACACGCCCCCCAACATCGCGGATGGCTGCCCCTTTTCGACTTTTGTAAAAGTATATCCTGCCGAACTTCCCTCTTCGAAGATTGAGATGTCTTTGCTTGAAAGCGCAAAAGTGTAAGCCATGGTAACCATTCCTTCTCCGTGGGAATCATAGGGCATTAAAAGCAATTTGTCATCATTTGGAACTGAATAGGTTCCAACCTCATAGGTCATGTCACTAATAGTATGCCGATACGTGCCGTCTTTGGCAAAAGAATATGACTCTACAAGGTCTGAATAGGGTCTCTGAAATACACCACATATTGGAAATGTCAAGAAATGTGCAGTCGGGAAACACCCAAAATCTGAAAAGCTCTGCGGTGCCGGTCAGGCTGCCTGCTGCGCCTGCGCCCACTCTCTGTACTTCACAGGCGGCAGCCCCAGCGGGTTGCGCGTATAGATCCT
>JAZLIU010000188.1:0-16187 GCA_045617565.1 Oscillospiraceae bacterium | reverse complement strand
GTCAGCGCGACCGTGCCGCCGGGCTGCGGCTCAGTGGAGTACAGCTCGTCGATGACCTTGCCGCTGTCATTGAGCGTGACGAGACGGCGGCCGTCCGTGCCGCGCAGATACTCCTCAAACGCGGCCTCCACGCCGTCGCGTCCGACAAGATCGTTCATGGCATAGCCCTGCTCCTTGTATTCCTCCCAGCGTTCGGCGGGGATCTTCGTCACACGCCCGAGAATGTGCGCGGCGTAATCGGTCTCGTACACGCGCGTGGACGAGGTGCCGATCTGCACGCCGGCAAAGCCGCCGTCCTTGAGCAGCGAGATGAGCGACGCGTCTAGGTCGGACGCGACGGTGCAGGCGGTGTAGCCCGCGCTCTGCGCCACGGCGAGGGAGTAGCGCAGGCCGATCAGGGCGCGCGAAAGGTCGGCGGAAAGGGTATCGGGGATGTCAAATTCCTCGTGCAGGGCGAGAAACAGCGCGGTGGCAGTGTAGCGCGTGGGCGTGCCGTCGGCGTTGACAGCGCCCTCTTCGATCCACTTTTTAGAGACAAGGAACTTTTCCAGCGCCGCAAAGTCGGAGCGGTCACCCTCATAGTTGTAGGGCGCGGTGCGGGAGAGGGGGAGATCGTCGGTGTAGGGAACGCCCTGCGCATCGAGCAGCTCGAAAAGCCGCGCGATCGCGTCGTTGAGCTCCTCCTCCGGCACGAGCGAAGCGTCGAATTCCAGCGTGTAAATGGGGCGGTTGGACACCAAAACCTTGCCGTTGCGGTCGGTGATGATGCCGCGCGACGCCTCGACAGGCTCCGAGCGCGTGTTCGTGCGGATGGACTGGGCAAGGTACTCCTCGCCGTGGACGATCTGAGAAGAAAACATCGCGGCGACGAACACCACGAGGCAGGCGGCGAAAAGTCCGCCCAAAGCGAGCAGACGGTACAAAAAAGATTTTTGCTCCATGGGCGGACTCCTTTCATAAAAGTCGGAAAAGCGAAATCAGTAGGTGAAAAACCGGCGGATCAGGATAAAAAGCGGGTAAACAACGAGAAACGGCAGGGACACCGCCGTCTCCCGCGCGGCGAGGGAGAGCATCGCGGGGAGTGCCGCGCCGCCGGAAAATGCGATTGCAAGCACGCAGAGAAGGTCGGTAACGAGAAAGGTCAGCACCGTGCCGGACAGGGCGCGCAGAAAGTAATTCTGAAAGACCGTAGAGGCAAGGTAGGCGGTGAGTATTCCCGAGAGCGTGAACGCGATGGTATAAAGGCAGGGAAACGGTGCCGAGAGCGTCAGATCGCAGAAGATGCCGAACACCAGGCCGAAGATCGCGGCGGAGCGCAGCTCCTCGAGTGAGGCGACGCAGGTATGCAGGATCGGCGGCAGGAACGGCAGCACGCCCCAAAGCGTCAGGGAGCCCAGGACAAGCGCACGCAGAAACAGCAGCACCGCGGCGCACAGGGCGTACGCAACCCATTTGAACCAAACCTCGCGCTTTGCCACGCCATCAGCTCCTTTCGCAGAAAATCAAAAAGCAAAAATCAGTCCACTATATCAAAATCTTTGATCACAAACACCTCGGAAAGCGCGTCAAGATCGGTCATGGGGGCGATGACGGCGTACTGGGCAAGGCCGTCGTCATCCGTTTTGACGGAGGCAACCGTGCCGATGACCAGTCCCGAGGGATAGTAGCCGCCGAGACCCGAGGTGACGATATAATCGCCCGCGAGCAGCGACGCGGCGGGGGGGAGGTAGGAGAGCTTGAGGCGCTTTTCGCCCATCAGGGTGAAATCGCCCTCCGCCACGGCGACCTCCGACGTGCGGAAGATGCGCGCGCCGAGCTCAATATCGGTGTCGATCACGGTGAGCACCCTTGCCCAGTTTGTGCCGACCTCGGACACGACGCCCACGAGGTACCCTTCGGCGCTGACAACGCAGTTGTTCACAGCGATGCCGCAGTTCGTGCCGCGGTCAAGCGTGAGCGTGGAGGTCCAGTTGGTGTCGGAATGCTCCAGGATTTTGGCGGACTCAAACACGAAGTCGCGGCGCTGCTCGCGCAGCTCCATCAGCTCGCGCAGCAGCGCGTTTTCCTCGCGGTCAAGCTGCGCCTGACGGTCGCTTTGACGCAGCTCGGCGATCTCCTGTTTGAGCGCCGCGTTCTCCTCGAGCAGGGAGGTATAGTCGGCGTAATAGCGCTGTTTGTCCGCGAACCAGGTCTGCACGGATGAGACGGCGGAGTGCAGCGGAGCGGTGGCGACACCCAGCGCGTTGCGCAGCACGGACGAGGTCGAGGCAAAGTAGCTCAAGACGCTGAGCACAACGGCGATCGCGGCGGCGATGGCGAGGAGGCGCAGGCCGTGGCGCTCAAAAAAATCTTTCATAAGGGCGTCCCCCTTTCCGAGAATGTCAACTTAGAAAAACTTGACGCCGAAGCGCGCAAGCACGCGCCCGAGGCGCTCGATGGGAAGGCCCATCACGTTATAAAAGTCGCCGTCGATCTTTTCGACGAGCAGCGAACCCAAGCCCTGAATGCCGTAAGCGCCCGCCTTGTCCATCGGCTCACCGGTTAAGATGTAGGCGCGAAGCTCTTGCTCTGTGCAGGCGCGGAAATACACGGCGGTGGAGACGGTGAACGCCTCGACGGTTTCGCCGCGGCGCACGCTCACGCCCGTGCAGACGGTGTGTTTTCGTCCGGAAAGCTCCGTGAGCATCCGCAGCGCGTCCGCTTCGTCGCGCGGCTTGCCGAGGCGGTCGCTGTCAAGAAATACCATCGTGTCGGCGGTGATGACGAGATCGTCGGGCGCGACGAGCGCGGCGGCAGCGTCGCTCTTTTTGCGCGCGATGTACGCAACGGTCTCCTCGGGAGTGAGCCCCGCGGGGTAGCTTTCGTCCACGTCGAGCGACATCGTGCCAAAATCCGTGATGCCCATTTTTTGCAGCAGTTCCCGTCGCCGTGGCGACTGGGAGGCGAGAATGATAGCCATAATACCCTCAAATTTTGATAATTATTTGTATAATTAAATAGTTATATAACTATTTGTATTTGGAATGTGCCCCTGCGGGGATAGGGATTCCGTTCCCTGCGGGGAACGGCGGCGGACGCGGGCATTTCATGCCCTGCCGCCGGACACAAGGGGTATTTTCTTTTCGCGAAAAGAAAATGCCCCTTATGGAACCCCAAAGAAAAGGCATCGGTACAGACTTGATAGTGCCTGCAATCGTTTACTGCCAATCTTGGGATATTGTCGATACCTTGTCTCGCAACGCCGACCGCTGTCGCTGTCGCACTGCGTATCGCGGTGCCGCGCGAACAAACTTTCAGTTGCCGCCGCGGGAGCGGCAGCGGTGATAGACGCAGAATGTATCGTCAAGCACCAACCGCATTTTGCCGTGGCAAAATAGGCGCATTGGCTTCCATCTTTGTCGCTGCACTGGCAAGTTCGGGTGCATTGATTACGGCGCACCGTCCAAAGCCTTTTCTTTGGGGTTCCACAAGGGGCTATTTCTTTTTGCGAAAAGAAATAGTCCCTTGTGATTGGCGGCAGGGCACGAAGTGCCCGCGTCCGCAGACGCGGAATACTCCGCCTTACTCTACCCCGCGGTAGAACAACCCGCGCGTGAGGTCATCGGGCGCGTAATCATCCTGCCCCAGGTACGTTTTGAGTACGCGCACGCACTCGTCGGGGGATTCTGCCGTAAAGCGCAGGCGGGCGTAAGTCAGCCCGATGCGCTGATAGTCGTTTTTATCCGCAAGCCACAGCGTTTTGCCGTTCTGGATCTCGCTGCGGCAGCCCCAGACGCGTGTGACGGGGAAGCGCTCGCCGCGGCGGTCGGTCAGCTCCCGCGGCGCTTCGCACGCGCTGTCGCCTTGTGCCGCATCGCAGCGCGAGGACTGATAGCGGCAGCCGAATTCGTTCGACACGATGCAGTTCTCCGTCACCATCAGCGGCAGCCGCCCGTAGACGATCGCCTCGCAGGGCAGCGGCTTAGAAAGGTCACGCACCTGCTCGTGCCGCAGCTCGAACGAGACGCACGCGCTCGCGAGCTTGCGCTGCGCGAGCAGCCGTAGCGCGGCGGAATTATAGATATTGAGGCTGTAATCGCCGTGGATGGTCAAGCCGGGGTCGCCGACGAGGGCAAAATGCCCCAAATTGCCGATGCTCACGCCCGTGACGCCCTTGTCCCGCGCCGCGACAAGCATTGCGCGCAGCATACTTTCCTCGCGTGTGCGGTAGATGCGCGGCAGCACCGCGACAAATTTCGTAAGGGAAAGGTGGGGTGCGAGGTCGAGCTGCGAAACAAGCTCCAGCGGCAGATACACCAGCGCGGGACGCAGCGCGATGAGTTCATCGGTGAGCTGCTCGGGGCGCGAGAGCGACACCGTGAAGCGCGGCGGCGCGGTGGGATTTTCGATTTTTGTGGGGGCTACATAGTCAAAACTGTGGCGCGGCGCTATCGCGCAGCGCAGCGCGGTGAGACGCTCCAATGCCTCGCGGCGCAGGGCGTTGAGCGCGGACGCGCTCACGGACAGCCCCTCGTCAAGCGTGACGGCGCAGTCCGTCACGGTGAACGCCGTGCCGCCGGTCTTGCGCAGGCGGTCTTCGACCTCCTGTGCGGTGAGGGCGCGGTTGCGTGCCGCTTCGGGCACCGCGCCGGAGACGTTCGTCAGGTTGCCGTCTTCATCCTCGGCAGTGAGGGTCATGGGCGCGTTTGTGCGGATGGTTGCATCGAACCGTACACCGACGGTGCGGAGCGTTTCCTTTTCATAAGATGCGCGAAGTTCGGAAAACCATTCCTCCGGCCAGCGCGCGTTCTCCGGACGGACGCCGAACATCTGCGCACCGCGTTTTCCGAGGTAGTAGTCCTGCGTGAACCCGTCGCGCGAAAAGGCGTCCTTCAGATCGCGCTGCTCGTCCTTTGTCGCTTTACGATGCTCGCGCAGGAGCCGGGAATAGATGCGCGTGATGGCGGCGACGTACTCCGGGCGCTTCATACGCCCCTCGAGCTTGATGCAGGCGACACCCATGTCCTGCATTTCGGGTATGAAGTCCGCGAGGTTGGAATCCTTGAGGCTCAGCGGATAGCCGTCCGCCTTGCCGCGCCATCCGTAGGGCAGGCGGCAGGGCTGGGCGCACGCGCCGCGGTTGCCGCTGCGTCCACCGATAACGGCGGACATCTCGCACTGGCCGGAATAGCACATACACAGCGCGCCGTGGGCAAAGGTCTCAATCTCGATGGGGGCGCGAGCGCAGATCTCCGCGATGTCATCTTTTGACAGCTCGCGCGCAAGCACCGCGCGCTCCATGCCCAGCGCGGCGGCTTCTCTCACGCCCGAGAGCGTGTGCACGCTCATCTGGGTGCTCGCGTGGAGCGGCACGTCGGGAATGACGGCCTTGAGCGTTTCCAGTACGCCCAAATCCTGCACCAGAATCGCGTCCACTCCGTACTCGCTGCCGCGTCGCGCGGTCTCGGCAAGCGCCGGCAGCTCGCGGTCGGTGAGCAGGGTATTTAAGGTCAAATAGACTTTCACGCCCCGCAAATGGCAATAGTCCACCGCCGCGCGGAACTCCTCGTCGGAAAAATTCCTCGCGCTGCGGCGCGCGTTGAACGCGCCAAAGCCCATATACACGGCGTCCGCGCCGCTCTGTACGGCGGCGACGAGCGCCTCTTTGCCGCCCGCGGGGGAGAGAAGCTCGGTCATCTTATCTGCGGTTTTGCAGCTTGAAGATCTCGCGCTTGAGCTCGGAAACTTCGTTTCTGGCGCGGTTGGCTTCGTCGAGATACTGCTTGAACTGGCGGCGCAGGCTCTCGCCCGCCTCGCGCTCCTTAAAGAGCTCGTCGGCGATGTTGGCGGCGGTGAGCACGGCGGCGTCGGTGCGGCCGACCTTGGCGGTCTGGAGCAGTTCAGACATCTTTTCGTCGACGTAGGCGCCGACCTTCTCCATATAGGATGCGGACTCTTCCGCGACGAAGGTGTACTCCTCGCCGCAGATGCTCATGGTGACACGGTTTGCCATAGTTGTGACCATTCCTTTCCTCTGTATATGCCGGGCAGATAAACTCCACCCAATAATTCACATGATAGTATAGCATAGAAAACGGACGGAGAAAAGGGGAAAGAAAGAAAATTTAGAGTTTACGAAAAAGATTTTTTCGTGTAGAATAGAAAAATAAATGGGCGAAAGGAGGCGGCGGTGTGGATAAGATTGTCGTCAAGCTGACGGAAGAAGAGAATATCGTGCTCTCCGCACAGGTCGTGCGCCGCCTGACGGAAACGAAGAGCGGCGATGCGTGCCTGCTGTACCTGTGGCTCAAGCGCAGCAAGGGCGCGATGGACGAGACCGTGCTGCGCTCTACGCTCGCGTGGGAGCAGGAACGCTTTGAAAAGGCGAAGCGGACGCTTTCCGAGGCGGGACTGATCCACCTGCGCGAGGCGCAGGCACCCGATGGAACGGCGGAGCAGGACGGCACCGCACAGCAGCACGCCGCGCCGGAAAAGCGCGAGATGCCGCCGGTGCCGGTGCGCGAGGAGAAGATGCCCGAATACAGCGACGAGGACGTGGTGCGGCGCATCGAGGGCGATCAGGATTTCGCGGCGCTGCTGCGTGAGACGGAGCGCAAGATCGGCGTTCTGTCCGCGGCGAGCGTGAAGATGCTGCTGGGACTGCGCGACTATCTGGGGCTGCCGAACGATGTGATCTATCTGCTCATCAACGAGTGCATCGCGCGCAAGGAGGAGCTGTTCGGCGAGGGTCGCCGCCCGACCATGCGCGAGATCGAGCAGGAGGGCTACGCCTGGGCGCGGCGGGAGCTTTATTCCGCGGGCGCGGTGGATGAATACCTCAAAAAGAAACAGATGATGCGCCGGATGTTTCCGGACTATCAGCGCGCACTGCAGATCACGGGGCGCACGCTCTCCCCAAGCGAGTATCGCTATGTGTCGCAGTGGGCGGAGATGGGCTTCCCGCCCGAGACGCTTGCCATCGCCTACGACAAAACGGTGCTCAAATGCCACGAGTTCCGCTGGCAGTACTGCGACGGGATCATGAAGAAGTGGCACGAAAAGAACCTGCACACGCCGCCGGAGGTGCTCAGCGAAAACGGCAGCGGCAGCAGCGGCGGCGGCAGAGCGACGAAAAAGGAAAAAGAAGAGGAAGAGCTCAGCCGCAAGGCGGGTATGAGCCGATACATTTAATTGGGAGACAGGGGGCGAAACGATGGCTTACGACGGGAAACTGATGCGTCGGGCGCTCGCGCGCTTTGACGAGGATAAGCAGCGGCGCGCGGAGGCGTTCCGCGCACGGGAGCGCGCGGTCTACCAGAAAGCGCCGCGCATCGAAGAGATCAACATCGAGCTTTCCCACACGATGGCGAAGATCATCGCCTCGGGATTGAAGCGCGGCGCCGATCCGCGCTCTGCCATCGCCGCGCTGGAGGCGGAAAACCTCAATTTGCAATCGGAGCGGATAAGACTTTTGGAAAGGCTCGGCTACCCTGCCGACTATCTCGAGGAGAAGCCGAACTGCGCCAAATGCAACGATACGGGCTTTCGCGGCAGCGAGGTGTGCACTTGTCTTCGCGACTACTATGTGCGCGCGCAGAACGAGGAACTCTCGCAAATGCTCGACCTCGGCACGCAGAGCTTTGAGACGTTCAATTTCGATTACTATTCCGCAGCGCCCGATTTCGAGGTCGGCACCTCGCCGCGGCTGAACATGGAGAAGAATTACGACGTGTGTCAGGACTACGCGCACGAGTTCTCGCCCAAAAGCGGCAATCTGCTGCTCTACGGCGACGCGGGACTGGGCAAGACGTTTTTATCCGCGTCCATCGCGCGCGTGGTGAGCGAGGGCGGCAGCAGCGTCGTGTACGACACGGCGGGGCACATTTTCGCGCGTTTCGAGGCGCAGAAGTTCCGCCGCGAAGCGGGCGACGACGGTGCGGACGGCGATGTGGAACGGTACTTAAAGTGCGACCTGCTCATCCTCGACGACCTCGGCACCGAGATGACCACGAGCTTCATCCAGAGCGCGGTGTATCAGCTCGTCAACACGCGGCTGATGACGGGGAAAAAGACCGTCATCTCCACCAACCTCACGCCCGAGGAGATCGGCAGGCGCTACGGCGCGGCGGTGCTCTCGCGCATCGAGGGCGAGTACCGCATCCTGCCGTTCTTCGGCGAGGACATCCGAAAGCTCAAAAAGAAATAAAGAAATAGAAAAGGGGACGCTCGGCGTCCTCTTTTTTTGCGTGCGCGGCAACAAAAAATAGCGGTATCGTGCGGGAAAATGCAAGATGCCGCTGTTTTTATGACGGTTTGGCAAAATTTTCTTGAAAAAACGGAATACATATGATATAAAAATTTTATATAGTTCTCATAAAGACAAAGACAGGACGGTAATACAACATGAAAACGCGCTTTTTTGCACTTTTGATGCTTGCGGCCCTGCTGTTTGCCGCGGCGACGATGCCGGCAGGTGCGGCGGAACTCGCCGAAGCGGAAGATGCTGCCGCTGTGGAGATCGTCAGCGAAGCGGACAGCGAAACGAAGATATTAAGCAGCAAAGCCTGGGCGGCGACGGTACTCATCGGTATCGCGTGCGTCGCGGGCGCGCTCGGCATGGCGTGGTCGATCATGAAGACGAGCGGCAACATCGCCAAACAGCCCGAGGCGTCGGGTAATCTGCGCACGACGATGATGCTCGGTCTCGTGTTCATTGAGACGATCGTCATTTATGCGCTGATCGTCGCCATCCTCATTATCTTCGTGCTGTAACTTACATACGGAAATGGGATAGGATTCGATGGGCGCATCGGCTCCTGTCCCGTTGTTTTGTATAAGGATATTTTGCGCGAAGATACGCAGAATACTTGAATTGTTCACAATATGGTGGTACGATAGTGCCATAAAAGTCTTTATAAAGATTTTATAAAGACGAAGAAGGGAGTTGACGCAGCATGGACAAACGCAAACGCACGCGCGAGCTGATCGTGTTCGCGTGCATCGTTTTGCTGCTGCTCGCGCTCGTGATTTTGACCGGCTCGCCCGGCGGAGAGCACGAGTCCATCCGCGAGGTGATGAAGGACGCGGTGCTGCACGAGAGCGCGAAGGTCTCGCTCTTCGGCATCATCGAGGTAAATCCCGGTCTCATCTCGGCATACGTCGTGACGGCGATGCTGATCGTGCTGGCGGCGCTGTGCCGTATCTTCGTCATTCCGAAATTTACGATCATTCCGGGTAAGCTCCAGCTTTTACTCGAGGAGGCGGTCGGCCTCTTTGACGGCATGGCCAAGGGCAACAGTCCGCACCGCAATAAATTCCTCGGCGCGTATATCTTCACGGCGGGCGCGTATATCTGCCTTTCCACGATCTTCGAGATGCTCGGTCTTCAGGCGCCGACGACGGCGGGCGGCTCGATCGCCCTGCCGGCTCCCTTGAGCGACATCAACGGCGCGATCGCGATGGGACTTATGAGCTACGGCGTCATTCTCATCGGCGGTCTCATCGGCGGCGGGCTGCGCGGCTTCGGCAACGCGCTCAAGGACTTCTCGCTGCCGATCTCGATGAGCTTCCGTCTCTTCGGCGCGCTGCTCTCCGGCGCTCTCGTGACGGAGCTGGTGTACTACTACATGGCGCTCTCGTTCGTGCTGCCGGTGATCGTGGGCGTGCTCTTTACGCTCATCCACGCGCTCATTCAGGCGTATGTTCTCACGATGCTCGTGTCCACGTTCTACGGCGAATCGACCGAGCCGCATGAGAAGAAACACAAAAAGCAGGAAACTGTCCGCACGGAAACGGCGGCATAAAACAGGAGATGGTATTTGTGAAATCCATGAAGAAGTTTGCAGCATTGCTGCTCGTGCTGTGCACCCTGTGCGCGCTGAGCGTCCCCGCGTTTGCCGCGGAGGAGGCCGCAACTGAGACCGTCGCCGTGGCGGAGATGTCCGGCGAAGCGGCGATCACGAGCGCGAAGGCGTGGGCAGCCGCGATCCTCATCGGTATCGCAGCCCTCGGCGGTGCGCTGGCGATGGGACTTGCCATCGGCAAGAGCGCCGAGAGCATCGCCCGTCAGCCGGAGGCGGCGGGACCGCTGCGCACGACGATGATGCTCGGCCTCGTGTTCATCGAGACGGTCGTCATTTACGCGCTGATCGTGGCGATTCTCATTATCTTTGTTCTCTAATTACCCCCGATAGGAGGAAACCGAAATGCCGCTGAATATCAATTTCCAGCAGGTCTTTCTGCATATGCTCAACTTCGTGCTGCTCTTCGGCGCGATGTATTTCCTGCTGTATAAGCCCGTGAAGGACTTTATGAAAGCGCGCGAGGAGCGCTACCGCGAGCGCGACCGTCTTTCCGACCAAATGCTCGAAAAGGCGGAGGCCAGCAAGGTCCAGTACGAGCAAAAGCTCGCTGCCGCGGATGCCGAGATCGAGGCGAAGCGCACCGAGGCGCACGCCGCGCTCGACGCGGAGCTTACCAGCGCCCGCGCACAGGCGCAAAAGAGCGCCGACGAGCTGATGGAAAAGAGCCGCAAGGCGGCGCAGAGCGAGCGCGAGAAGCTCCTGCGCGAGGCCGAGGGCGAAATTTCCGAGATGGTGGCGGCAGCCGCCGAAAAGCTGGTGCTCCGGAGCACGGAGGAAGCCTACGAACAGTTTTTAGCGACGGCGGAGGAGCGCGGAGCGAATGCGTGAGGCGATACTCTATTCCACCACGCCGCCGACGAGCGAGCAGGAGGCGCGCTTCTGCGCGTTTTTAGCCGAGCGTTACGGTGAGCCGTTCGCGCTTTCGTGGCGGCAGAGCGAGGACTATCCGCGCGGGTTCCGCCTCGTCGCGGGCGACGACCTGTTCGACTGGAGCATGGACGGCAGACTCCGTCAGCTCCGTCAGGCACTCGCCAAGCAGACCGACACAAAACCGCTTTTGCAGCAGGTGGAGGATACCGCCTGCGCGGTGAGAGCGCGCACAAAGAGCGAAAAGGAAGCGGTGCTCTATTCCGAAACCCCTCCCACGGAGGAGCAGGAGGGCCGCTTCTGCGCATTTTTAGCGGAAAAATACGGCGACAGCTTCACGCTGCGCTGGGAGAAATCCGACGAGGCTAAGGGCGGGTTCCGCCTTGCCGTCGGCGAGGAAGTTTACGACTACACCGCCGAGGGCAGGTTGCACCAGTTCAAGGATTGGCTGCAGCACGCTATCGGCGCACAGGGCAATATCATCCCGCTGCTCAAGACCGCGGTGGGGGAGTGGACGCCCAGGGCCCTTGCGCAGGAGGTCGGCACGGTGCTTTCCGTGGGCGACGGCATCGCCGAGGTGTCCGGCCTTGCACACGCGGCATACGGCGAAATATTGCTCTTTGACGGCGGCGTGCGCGGCATGGTGCAGAATTTGAGCGAGGAGAGCGTGGGCTGCATCCTCTTTGACGATGAAGCGAGCGTCAGCGCGGGCTCTTCGGTGCGCCGCACCGGAAAGACGGCGGGCGTCCCCGTGGGCGGCGCGTTTTTAGGCCGCGCGGTCAACTCCCTCGGCGTCGCCATCGACGGTCTCGGCGACATCCGCGCCGACGGCTACCGTCCCATCGAGAGCCCCGCGCCCGGCATCGTCGAGCGTCAGGGCGTCAATCGCCCGCTGGAAACGGGCATCCTTGCCATCGACGCGATGCTCCCCATCGGCCGCGGTCAGCGTGAGCTGATCATCGGCGACCGTCAGACGGGCAAGACCGCCATCGCGCTCGACACGATCATCAATCAAAAGGGCAAGGACGTTATCTGCATCTACGTGTCCATCGGGCAGAAGGCGAGCTCCGTGATGCAGCTGATGCAGACGCTCAAACGCCACGGTGCGATGGACTATAGCATCATCGTCCACTCGAGCGCCAGCGAAAGCGCACCGCTCCAGTATATCGCGCCCTACGCGGGCTGCGCGCTGGGCGAATACTTCATGGCGCAGGGCAAAGACGTGCTCATCGTTTACGACGATCTATCGAAGCACGCCATCGCGTACCGCACGATGAGCCTGCTGCTCGGCCGCTCGCCCGGACGCGAGGCGTACCCCGGCGACGTGTTCTATCTCCACTCCCGCTTATTGGAGCGCGCGGCGTGCCTGAGTGACGAGCACGGCGGCGGCAGCATGACGGCGCTGCCCATCGTGGAGACGCAGGGCGGCGACGTGTCCGCCTATATCCCGACGAATATCATCTCCATCACGGACGGTCAGATCTTTTTGGAGAGCAGCCTCTTCTTCTCCGGTCAGCGTCCTGCGGTCAACGTGGGCATTTCCGTGTCCCGCGTCGGCGGCGACGCGCAGACGAAGGCGATGAAAAAGGCCGCCAAGACCATCCGTCTCGACCTCGCGCAGTACCGCGAGATGGAGGTGTTCACGCAGTTTTCGAGCGACCTCGACGAGACCACCAAGCGTCAGCTCGTCTACGGTCAGGGCCTGATGCGGCTGCTGCGGCAGAAGCAGTACGCCGCGTATGCGATGAACGAGCAGGTCGTGCTGCTCACGGCGGCGCTGCACCACGCGATGCAGACGATCCCCGCAGACGAAGTGGGCGATTTCGCCGCGAAGCTTCTTGCGGAAATGCACGAAAAGCAAGCTGCGCTCATGGAGCGCATCGCGCGCACGAAGGTGCTGTCCGACGAGGACGAAAAAACCATCATCGAAGAAGCGAAACGGCTTGCCGAGAGTTTGGCAAAATAACGCGTCTTTGAAAACGACGTTTTCGACAAGCTGAACATCAAGTGAGGTGAAGCCGGTATGGCGAGCGCCAAGGAGATCAAAACCCATATCGGCAGCGTGAAAAACACGCAGAAGATCACGAACGCGATGTATCTCATCGCGTCCACCAAGCTGCGCCGCGCCCGCGAGGGACTTGCGCGCACGCAGCCGTATTTCGACGCGCTGCGCACCGAGATCGAGCGTGCGTTCGCGTGCGCCGGGAAGATAAAAAGTCCCTACGTTGCGACAAAACGGGAAGAGCGGGAGGATGACGTGTACGGCGTGCTCGTTCTGACCGCCGACCGCGGACTTGCCGGCGCGTACAATCAGAACGTCGTCAAGGTAGCCCAGCAGCTTCTTGCAGAGCACAAAAACACCCGCCTTTTCGTCGTGGGCGACTGGGGACGGCAATACTTCCTCTCGCGCGGCGCGGCGGTGGAGGAGGATTTCTTCTACCCCTCGCAAAGCCCGAGCCTTCGCCTTGCGCGGGAAATGAGCGCAAAGCTGCTCGGTTTCTACGAGCGCGGCGAGATACAAAAGCTCGTTGTCGTCTACACCGAAGTGCACGGCATGACGCAGCGCGTCCGCACGGATGAGCTGCTGCCCATCGAGCTGGAGCGGTTCGCGGACGGGGAAAAGCACAGGGAATTCAAATTCGAGCCGTCGGCGGACGCGGTGATCACCAGCGCCGTGCCGAGCTACGTCACGGGGTATCTGTACAGCACGATCGTCGAGAGCTTCTGCGCCGAGCAGAGCGCCCGCGCCGGCGCGATGGATGCCGCGAGCGACAACGCACAGGAGCTTTTAGACGCGCTCACGATGGACTATAACCACGAACGGCAAAGCGCCATCACGCAGGAGATCACCGAGGTCTCCGCGGGCGCGCGGGCGAAAAAGAAGAAAGGGGCGCACGGAAATGAGTGAAGTGAAAAACATCGGCACGATCGTTGAGATTTCGGGCAGCGTCGTGGACGTGCGCTTTGAAAACGGAAAGCTTCCGAAGATCAAGGAGGCGCTGACCGTTGACCTCGGCGGCAGGACGCTCACGATGGAGGTCGCGCAGCACGTCGGGAGCGAGCGCGTGCGCTGCATCATGCTCGACAGCAGCGAGGGGCTTTCCCGCGGCCTTAGCGTCACCGCCACGGGCGAGGGCATCCGCGTGCCCGTGGGCAAGTGCGTGCTCGGGCGGCTTTTCAACGTCCTCGGTGAGCCGATCGACGGTGAGGGCCCCATCCCGGCGGACGAGCCGCGCCTGAGCATCCACCGCAAGGCGCCGCCGTTTGACGAGCAGAGTCCCGCGGTCGAAATTCTCGAGACCGGCATCAAGGTCATCGACCTTTTGGAGCCGTACCCCAAGGGCGGCAAGATCGGTCTCTTCGGCGGCGCGGGCGTGGGCAAGACGGTGCTCATTCAGGAGCTCATTCACAACGTCGCCATGGAGCACGGCGGCTATTCGATCTTCACCGGCGTCGGGGAGCGCAGCCGCGAGGGCAACGACCTCTGGAAAGAGATGAAGGAGAGCGGCGTTTTTGAAAAGACCGCGCTCGTGTTCGGCCAGATGAACGAAGCGCCGGGCGTGCGTATGCGCGTTGGCCTTTCGGGGTTGACGATGGCGGAATATTTCCGCGACGTGGAGCACAAGGACGTGCTGCTGTTCATCGACAATATTTTCCGCTTCGTGCAGGCGGGCAGTGAGGTATCGACGCTGCTCGGCCGTATGCCCTCCGCCGTCGGCTACCAGCCGACGCTCGCGGAAGAGATGGGCGAGCTGCAGGAGCGCATCACCTCCACCAAAAACGGCTCGGTCACGTCCGTGCAGGCGGTCTACGTTCCGGCGGACGACCTGACCGACCCCGCCCCGGCGACGACGTTCGCGCATTTGGACGCGACGACGGTGCTTTCCCGTAAGATCGCCGAGCAGGGGCTTTATCCCGCCGTCGATCCGCTCGAGTCCACCTCCCGCATTCTGGAGGAGGACATCGTGGGCGAGCGGCACTACCGTATCGCGCGGCAGGTGCAGTCTACGCTGCAGAAGTACCGCGAATTGCAGGACATCATCGCCATCCTCGGCATGGAGGAGCTGGGCGAGGAGGACAAGGTGACAGTCAACCGCGCGCGCAAGATCCAGCGTTTTTTGGCGCAGCCGACGCATGTTGCCGAAAAATTCACGGGCTTAAAGGGCAAATACGTCCCGCTGAGCGAGACCCTGCGCGGCTTTGAGGAGATCTTGAGCGGACGCATGGACGCTTATCCCGAGGCGGCGTTCTACAACGTCGGCACCATCGACGAGGCGCTGGAAAAAGCGAAGAAGCTCGAAAGCGGCGAGGCATAAGGCGTCGCCTGAGCAGGAGGAGGGACAGCAGCTTTGAAACTGAATGCGTTTTATCTGACGATCCTGTCTCCCGAGCGCGCATTTTTTGACGGCGCGGGCGTTTCGCTCGTCGTGCCGACGCTCGACGGGCTCTACGGCATTCAGGCGTGGCATGAGGACGTGGTGCTTGCCATCGTGCCGGGCACGATGGTGTTCCTCACCGAGAAGGAGGAGGAATACATCGCGGCGGTATCGGGCGGCGTGCTGAAGATGGAGCATAACCGCGTGCTGCTCCTGCTCGACACCGTGGAGCTTGCCGACGAGATCGACGCGCTGCGCGCTGAGCGTGCGGCGGCGGAAGCGGCGGAGATGCTCACGCAGAAGCACTCCGCGCAGGAACACAGCCTTGCAAGGCAGCGCATGGCGCGCGCGATGAGCCGAATGCAGACGGTCAAAAGAAAGAAATAAGCAAAAGCACGGCGCAAGCCGTGCTTTTTTGCGCCCCTCGAAAAATCTCTCCGCGCTGACAGAAAACGCCCTCTTTTGCACCCTGCTTTGCATAGAATGGGGAAAAAGGAGGGAGAAACTATGGAAATGGCGAGAAAAAGCGCTTTTTTATCCCGCCGCGTGCTGTATCTGCCCGTCTCCGGCATCCGGGCGAACCCCAATCAGCCGCGGCGTCATTTTGACGAAGCCGCCCTGCGCGAGCTTGCCGAGAGTATCCGGGAGTTCGCCATTTTGCAGCCGCTGACGGTGCGCCGCACGTCGGGCGGCTATGAGCTGATCGCGGGGGAGCGGCGGCTGCGCGCGGCGAAGATCGCGGGGCTGCGGGAGGTGCCGTGTCTGCTCACCGCGGCGGAGGAGGAAAGCTCGTCCGTTCTGGCGCTCATCGAAAACATCCAGCGGCGCGACCTGCACTATTTTGAGGAGGCGGCGGCGATCGCGCGGCTTATCAAGACCTACGACTTTTCGCAGGAGCAGGCGGCGGACAAGCTGGGAAAGTCCCAGTCCGCCGTGGCGAACAAGCTGCGGCTGCTGCGTCTGTCGGGCGAGTGCGCGGCGCTTTTGCGCGAGAACGATCTCTCCGAGCGGCACGCCCGCGCGCTGCTGCGCCTCGCGGACGAGTCCGAGCGCCTCGCGGCGCTCAGCACGATCATCGCCCGGGGGATGACCGTCGCGCAGA
>JAZLIU010000187.1:0-3296 GCA_045617565.1 Oscillospiraceae bacterium | reverse complement strand
TTACTGTATCGATACATAGCCGCCTCCAAGTGCAAGGTTTTTCACGTGTTTTTACTCTTTTGCTTGCACTTATTATACCACAGAATCGGTGCTATGTCTTGGTATTACAACGTTTTTTGATTGTTCAGTGGACATTAATTAGAAGTAGTTTACCACTTTTTCCCCTGTTTTTGCAAGTATTTGGCACAAAAAAAGCGGCGCTCCGGCAAAAAACACCGAAGCGCCGCAAATAAACTGTTTTAGAAACCGAAACCGTTGCCGAAGAAGAAGCTCCACGGATCGAAATAATTCCCGCCGCCAAAAGGATTGTAGCTTCCGCCATTTTGCGGCGTCTGCTGCTGCGGCTCCTCTGCGGTCGTATCTTCGGGCGTCACGTCAAAGGTGAGCGAGACCTCCATGGTTTCGCCCGCGCGGTAGATCGTAAACGTCGCGGTGTCGCCGGCGGAATAGCTCTTCTTCGCCGCCGTCAGGTCGGCGGTATCCTTGATCTCCTGATCGTCGATCTTTGTGATCACGTCGCCCATCTTCAGCCCCGCCTTGTCCGCGGCGCTGCCCGGCTCGACCGAGTAGACGAACACGCCCTCAGAGATCGTGTAGCGGTACTGCTGCGCCATCTGCGCTGTCATCGTGCCCGGGGTGATGCCGATGAACGGCTTATTGGTCACAAAGCCGTTGGTCATGATGTCCTCGATCATGGCGACCACGTCGTTGATGGGGATGGCAAAGCCGATGCCCTCGACCGTGGTGGAGGAATAGCTCGAATACTTCGCCGACACGATGCCCACGACCTCACCGTAGGTGTTGACGAGCGGGCCACCGGAGTTGCCGGGGTTGATGGAGCAGTCGACCTGGATCATGTTGAACGGCGTGCCGTCCACGTTGATCGCGCGGTCCACGCAGGAAACGATGCCCTCGCTCATGGAGAACGTCAGCTCGCCGAGCGGGTTGCCGATGGCGGCGATGGTCTCGCCGATCGCGAGCTTGCTCGAATCGCCGAGCACAACAGGCGTGAGCTCCGTCACGTCGATCTTCACGACGGCAATGTCGTAATCCTCGTCGCCGCCGATGATCTTGGCGTCATACGTCTCGCCGCTGTGCAGCGTGATCTTGACGCTGCTCGCGCCCTCGACCACGTGGTAGTTCGTGACGATATAGCCGTCCTTCGTGATGATGAAGCCGCTGCCGCTCGCCGCATTTTCCACTGTCTGCCCGAAGTAGTTCGTAGACTTGGAGGACACGTTGATGGACACGACGCTGCCCACGTTCGCCGCGTAGACCTCCGGCATCGTCAGTTCTTTCCCGCCCGTGACCTTGACGGTCGTGATCTCGGCAACCTCGCGATCGCTGACCTGGATGGCGGTCTTGTTGATCTTCGCGCCGAAAAATGCGTAGTTGATGCCTGCGCCCGCAACGCCGCCGAGCAGCGCGCAGCACAGCGCCAGCGCCGCGATCTTCAGCCCCGTGCGCTTCTTTTTGGGCTTGCCGGTCTCCCACGGCTCCTCCGCGTAATTTTTGGTATCCACCGGCTCGTTGGGATTGCTGCTGTCGCCCTTGCGGTAGCTGTAATGATAGAGATTTTTTTCGTCCTCGTAATACATCGAAGCGCCTCCTTTGACCGCCCCTGCGGTCTTTTGACGGTACATATGATACGATATGTTTGTGTCTTTTTCTTGAACAAACCCGCTATATTTCATGAACAATATTAGATTAAACTTTTACTTGCTCTTTATTCCCGCGCATATTAAAATATAGCAAAACAAATCTTATTTTGCAAGGAGGCGGCGCGATTTGCTGCGCATTGATTCGTTGAAGCTCCCACTCAATCCGGATGATGCCGCGCTGCGCCGCGCCGCCGCGCGCGCCCTGCGTACGGATGAGGGCAATATCCGCGTCTGCCGCCTGCTGCGCCGCTCGATCGACGCACGCGACGGTGTCATGTGGGTGTGCTCCGCCGCCGTTGAAGTCGAAAGCGAGGCCGCCGCGCTGAAAAACTGCCGCAATAAAGCTGTCACCCGCTACGTCCCTGAACGCTATACGCTGCC
Source organism: Oscillospiraceae bacterium (assembly GCA_045617565.1). GTDB lineage: Bacteria > Bacillota > Clostridia > Oscillospirales > Oscillospiraceae > Hominicoprocola. The sequence continues at coordinate 1,254 of JAZLIU010000187.1, read as the reverse complement.
CGAGCGCGTCGAAACGCCCGCGGTGCGTCCCGTCGTCGTCGGCGCGGGGCCGGGCGGACTGTTCTGTGCGCTGATACTCGCCCGCTGCGGCGCAAAGCCGATCCTGCTCGAGCGCGGAAACCGCGTCGAGCAGCGCAGGCGCGATGTGGAGCATTTCTGGGCAACGGGCGAACTCGACACGACCTCCAACGTCCAGTTCGGTGAGGGCGGTGCGGGCGCGTTTTCGGACGGTAAGCTCAACACCGGCACGAAGGATCTGCGCCACGGCTTCATTTTGGAGGAATTTGTCCGCTTCGGTGCGAGTGAGGACATCCTCATCGACGCAAAACCCCACGTCGGCACCGATAAACTATATGTGGTTTTGCAGAATTTACGAAAAGAGCTGCTCTCGCTCGGCGCGGAGGTGCGCTTTGGCCATCAGCTCGTGGGCATTGAAACCGCCGACGGTCACGTTCGCGCGCTGCGCGTCGCTTCGCCGGAGGGGGACTACACGCTTCCTGCCCGCCACGTTGTTCTTGCACTCGGTCACAGTGCACGCGACACGTTCGCGATGCTCAAAGAAATCGGCGTACCAATGGAGCCGAAGCCGTTCGCGGTGGGGGTTCGCATTGAGCATCGGCAGGCGGACATGGACGTCGCGCAGTATAAACAGACAGCGGGGCATCCGGGACTTCCACCAACTTCGTATAAGCTCGCGTATCACACGTCACAGGGGCGCGGTGTATTCTCATTCTGTGTCTGCCCCGGCGGACAAGTGGTCGCCGCCGCGTCAGAGGCCGGGCGCGTTGTGACCAACGGCATGAGCGAATTTGCCCGCGACAAAGAAAACATCAACGGCGGGCTGCTGGTCTCCGTCACGCCGGAGGATTTCGGCTCGCCCGACACCCTCGCGGGCGTCGCGTTTCAGCGCAAGCTGGAAGAGGCCGCGTACCGCGCAGGCGGTGAGACCTATGCCGCTCCCGCGCAGACCGTCGGCGACTTTTTGGCGCACCGATCGTCCACCGGCGCAGGGCGCGTCACGCCCTCGTACCGCCCGAACGTGCGCTGGTGCGATTTGCACGAGTGCCTGCCCGACTTCGTGTGCGCGGCGCTCGAGGAGGCGCTGCCCGCACTTGACCACAAAATTCACGGTTTCGCTTCTCCCGACGCGGTGCTCACCGCGGTGGAAACGCGCTCGTCGTCCCCCGTGCGCATCGTGCGCGACGAAACGTATCAATCCGAAGCGCGCGGACTCTATCCCTGCGGCGAAGGCGC
>JAZLIU010000186.1:0-16030 GCA_045617565.1 Oscillospiraceae bacterium | reverse complement strand
CACGCCTTTGCCGCTTCGATTCGCTCTTCTGCTGTTACTTTCTCTCTGGACATAGAAATACTCCCTTCATGATTGACAGTGTTTTTTATTTCACTGTCGCTCATAAAGGGAGCATATCAAAGCGGGTTTTTGCCCGCTTTTTCTTTTTTCGCAATTTGTTTACATAATTCTGTAAATTTTAGTGGTAATTTGCAAAACGGTATGATATAATTACCATGTATTGATATGAACAGGAAAGGAAAATGCGAAAATGACAGTACTTACCTCCGTGCTGCTGGGACTAATCCAGGGCGTTGCGGAGTTTTTGCCCATCTCATCCTCGGGACACCTTGCCATCGCGCAGAACCTGCTGGGAATGCGGGGCGTGAGCGATATTCCGGAGTTTTTTGACATACTGCTGCACCTCGGCACGCTCCTTGCGGTGTTCGCCGCATACTGGAACGACATTGTCGATATGATCGTGGAGTTTTTCGCGGGTATTTCCGACATCGCGCACCGCTCGACGCCCACGCCCGTGCCGCCCGCGCGGCGGCTCATTCTGCTGCTGATCGTCGGCTCGCTGCCGCTGTTCGCCGTGCTGCCCGTCAAGGATAAGATCCGGGGGCTCGCGGACAATATGTACTTCGTCGGCGGGGCGCTGATCGTGACGGGCGTTCTGCTCTTTGCGAGCGACCGCGTAAAAAAGGGCCGCAAGAACGAAAAAACGGCGAAGCTGCTGGATGTTTTCCTCGTCGGCTGTGCGCAATTGCTTGCCACCTTTCCGGCCATTTCCCGCTCCGGTATGACGATCACGGCGGGCTGCTTTGTGGGCTTTGAGCGCAAATTTGCCGTGCGGTTTTCATTCCTTTTGTCCATCCCTGCCGTGCTGGCCGCGAACCTGCTCGCTGTTCTGGATGTGCTGGAAACGGGCATCGACTGGGCGAGCGTCCCCGTGTATCTTGTCGGCGTCGCTGTCGCCGCCGTGTCCGGTTACTTGAGCATTCGCCTTTTGCGCTATATTGCCGATAAGGGCAGGTTCGGCGCGTTTGCCTATTACTGCTGGGGCGTCGGCATCCTGACGATCGTTTTGACCATCCTGTGAGGTAAAGACTATGGCTCAACAGAAGAAAACAACAAAAAAATCAACGGCGTCCACGCGCACGGCGAAGGCGAAAAAGCGTCCCATCCGCCGCGAGGTGGGCGGCGGCGTGTGCCTGCTGCTGGCGATCTGCGTCGGCGTGAGCTACTTTCAGACCGGCGCGATCTTCATCGACTGGCTCAGAAAGGTGTGCTGCGGCCTTATGGGATACGGCTACTATCTCGTCGTACCCGCGCTGCTGCTGTGCGCCTACGCACTCTTTTTCCACCACGGGAAGCCCGTGACGGCGCGTGTGGTGTGTGCGCTGCTGCTGCCGGTGCTGATCGGCGCGATGGTACATATCGTTACCTTTGAGGGCGAGATCACGCCGTCCATCGAGGCGCTGCGCGGACTTTGGGGCAGCGGCATAGAAAAGGAGTCCGGCGGAATGCTCGCCGGTGCGCTTGCCATCGGTTTTCTCGCCGTGCTCGGTAAGGTCGCAACGCTCATCATCTTCGCGCTTTTGACGGTGATGCTCCTGCTCGTCGCGCTGCGTCTGACACCCGCAGAGATCATCGCCGCATTCCGAAACCACGAGCGTACGCCCTATGAGCCGGAGGAGGAAGAGGAGCGCAGCGCACCCGTTCGCAAGCCGGAGGTCAAAGCACCGAAAAAGGCGGCGAATATCGACATTCCGCTCGACGGCGAGGAAAAGGCCGTTCGGCCCATCGGCGGCTTCTTTACGAGAAAGCCCGACGATGTGAAAACGCCGGACGAGCTTCTGCAGGAAAAGCCAAAAGCGGAGCCGGTGATCGCGCCGCTCCACAGCGAAAAGATTGCCGCACCGGAACCGATCGCTCCGCATTCCGCACCGGCTCCGATAGAACCGACCGCTCAGACGGGCGCGGAGAAGCTCAAGGGCGAGGAGATCAAAGCGGAGACCGACGCCATCACGAAAGAGATCGAAGCGCTCAGCACACAGAAGCCCGCCTACGAATATCCGCCCATCACGCTGCTTGACCAGGGCATCGCGGGCAACGCACAGCAGGCGGGCGCGGAGCTGCGCAACAACGCGCGTAGGCTCTCCGAGACGCTTGCGAGCTTCGGCGTGGACGCACAGCCCGGCGAGGTCGTGCGCGGGCCGTCCGTCACGCGCTATGAGTTCACGCTTGATCAGGGCGTCAAGCTCTCCAAGATCACCAACCTGCAGGACGATATCGCCCTTGCGCTCGGCGCAAGCGGCGTGCGTATCGCCCCCATCCCCGATAAAATTTCCGTCGTCGGCATCGAGGTGCCCAACAAGCTCGTTTCCGCGGTCAACATCCGCAGCGTGCTTGAGTCGAAAGAGTTCACCACGCATAAATCGAACGTGGCGTTCGCCGTGGGCAAGAACATCAGCGGGCAGAACATCATCGGCAATATTGCCAAGCTCCCGCACGTGCTCATCGCAGGCACGACCGGCTCCGGTAAGTCGGTTTGCACGAACTCGCTGATCGTGTCGCTTCTCTATAAGTCCTCGCCGGAGGACGTGCGCTTCATCATGGTCGACCCGAAGATGGTTGAGCTTGCGCCGTACAACGGCATCCCGCACCTGCTCATCCCCGTCGTCACCGACCCGAAGAAGGCGGCGGGTGCGCTGCAATGGGCGGTGTACGAAATGATGAAACGCTACCGCATCTTCTCCGAGCACGGCGTCAAGGACCTCGCGGGCTACAACGCCCTTGCCAAGACCGATGAGACGCTTTCCCACCTGCCGACCGTCGTGGTCGTGATCGACGAGCTGGCGGACTTGATGCTGGTGGCGGCAAAAGAGGTAGAGGAATCCATCTGCCGCGTCGCCCAGATGGGCCGTGCCGCGGGAATGCACCTCGTCATCGCCACGCAGCGTCCGTCCGCGGACGTCATCACGGGCTTGATGAAAGCCAACATCCCCAGCCGCATCGCGTTTGCGGTCGCCTCGTCGCTTGAATCGCGCATCATCCTCGATAACGCGGGTGCGGAGAAGCTCGTCGGCCGCGGCGATATGCTCTATGCGCCGCTCGGCGAGGGCAAGCCCGCGCGCGTGCAGGGCTGCTTCATCTCCGCAGAGGAGATCGAGCGCGTGGTCGGGTTCGTCAAGTCCAACGGCGAGACGAATTATGACGATTCCGTCATCGCACAGATCGAGCAGAACGTCGCCGAAAAGGAAAAGGGCGCAAGCAAGGGTGCCGCGCCCGCCGAAGAAGCCGAGGACGAGGGCGACGAGCTACTACCCGCCGCCGTCGAGGTCGTGCTCGAAACGGGACAGGCGTCCGTGTCGATGCTCCAGCGCCGCTTGAAGCTCGGCTACTCCCGCGCGGCAAGATTGGTCGATCAGATGGAGATGCGCGGCATCGTGGGGCCGTTCGAGGGCTCGAAGCCGCGTCAGCTTCTTATCACCAAGGAGCAGTGGCAGGAGCTGCAGATGAAAGGGCAGACGCCGGAGGAAACCGGTGCAGACGAAGAAGCGTAAGAGAAAAGAACAGAAAAAAGGGGACGCACCGTGGTGCGTCCCCTTTTTGATTGCCGGGGAAATGATCAGTTGGCGTCGTCCGTCACCACGCCGCTGATATTATCCTGCCGCGCGCAGAAGGCGCACAGACGGGTGCGGTTGGCGGCGATCGCCTGCTCCACGGTGCCCACCGTGAGCGTATCGCTCTGGTTGAGTGCCTGGCAGTCCTCATGGGTGTGATAGACCTTGCCGAACGGGGCCCAGTAAACATCCTCGCTGATGGCGGAGATAGCCGCCTGCTGCTGCTCCTCGGACACGGGGTCGAAGTCGTAGCTGGCGACGCCGCCGATGAGCAGCGCGATGATCGCAACGACGGTTGCGATGGTTTTGGTTTTCTTGTCCAGATTTTTGTTGCTCAGAAGAACGATGACGATGGGGGCAAACGCCGCCACGCAGGCGATCAGACCCATGTTGTTCCAGAGCCAAAATTTCAGCTTGTTGGCCTCGGAGGCGGGGTCAATGCGGTTGGACTTCTTCCAGAGCTGCGCGCCGATGATGACGCACACGAGGTCGAGCACCAGCAGTACGATGAGCTGCCAGAGCGTCGGCATAAACTTCAGATTGAGCTTGCCCACCGCGACGAGCAGCGCCAGTACCTCGAATACGACGGCGACGACCCACAAAACGGCAGCGCCCGCGCGCAGACCGCCGGCGTTGCCCACGGGAGCGGCTTCCTTGACCTTGTGGGAAACGGGTTTCTTTTCGCTTACGGTTTCTCCGCTGTCGGCGGAAACGATCTTATGTTCTTTTTTCTCTGCCATTTGACTTTTCTCCTTTTCGTGATCTGCACGCATGGGATATATGCACTATTATAGCGTAAAATTCGCATTTCTCAACAGATTTTTGCAAAATTATCGTTTTTTGGAGACGATTGACTTTTTTGCCGCTTCGCTTATAATGAAAGCGTGATTGGAAAACAAGTGCACAGGAGCTGCATAAACGATAAAAGGAAAGGAAATACAAATATGGATCTTTCTTCTCTGGTCGGCACGCTGATGAGTGCGGACAGCCTGCAGAGCGTGGGCAAAACCAGCAAGACGGACAGCAAGACCGTGCAGAGCGTGCTCGGCGCGGCGCTTCCCAGCCTGCTCGGCAGCGCGCAGGCGCAGAGTCAGGACGCGACCACCGGCTTTGCCGAGGCGCTGCTGTCTCACAGCAAGGCGGATACCTCCAACATCGCCTCCTTCCTGAACAAGGTGGACGTGGAGGACGGCGGTAAGATCGTCAATCATCTGCTCGACTCGAACGCTCTGACTGCCATTTCCCAAAAGGCGGGCGTGAGCAAGAAGGATACGACGAGCGTTCTCTCCGCCGCGGCGCCGCTGCTGATGAGTCTTCTGGGCCAGCAGACGGTTTCCTCCGCGTCCGGTTCCAATGCCTCGGCGATCGGCGCGGTGGCGTCGATGCTGCTGCAAAATGCGGATGTGGGAAGCCTGCTCGGAGGGCTTCTGGGCGTTGAGAGCAATACCACATCCTCCGGTAAAAAGAAAAAGCCCGCCGCCAACAAGAAGCAGACGAACGTCGCGCTGAATCTTTTGAAAAAACTGCTGAAGTAACCGTAAGGAAACTGAAAAAACTGCAAGGCAGACGCCTTGCAGTTTTTTTGATGCACCTGATATGGAAATCAGCTTGGCGGTGAAAGTCAGCTGTAGCTTGAAAGCAGGAACAATCGATACGACCGAGGCAGTATCAACTGAGCTGATCGACTTTTTCGGGCTGCTTTTCCGGTTTAGCAACGGTTTCTTTCGCTTTCTCCGGAATGGTCTTGGATGCTTTCACAAACTTATCGTCCGGCTTGAGCTGTTCGACCGATTTTATCTGATTGGCGACCTCGGGATGATCCTTGACGAACTGGTCAAGCGTTTTGGAGATGTTATTCAGACCGACGGTAAGCTCGTTGTTTGCGCCCTTGGTCTTGAGCGCATTCTCCTTTGCGGTATTCAGGTCAGCCTTAACGATCATCAGGCTTTCCGCAAATCCGTGCTCGGGCTGTGCGATCGCGCCCTCCGGATCGTCGACCAGCCGCATCAGGCTCACGGCGTCGGCAAAGCGGTGGACTGCCCGCATTGACGGCTTGCCCTTGTCGTTCTTTTCGATGCTTTCATTTTTCGCTGTTGCATACCGTCCCGCAGCCGCCGAAAGATCCTTCAGATCCTCCGAAAGCTTTTCAATATCGCTGTCCGAATAGAAGTTCTTTTCGTTCATCTGCTTTCTGACACGGTTGAGCTTATCCCGCATTTCAACGAACTCCTTCGAGTTCTTGAAGGAGAAGAACATGGAGGTCTGGCTCAGGTCATCGGCGAGGTAATTGATGGTGTCCTTGACGTTTTTGAAGCCGGAGTTGGTCTTTAAGGTTTCGGAAAGCGTCATCGGCTTTCTTTCTTCGCGCTTCTTCTCCTCGGGCTTAACTTCTTCGGACTTTTTTTCCTCGACCTTTCCACCCTTTCCTTTTTTGGGCTTTTCGGGGGCGATCTCAAGCCCCTTATAGGACGGAAGACTATTAAACTTATTAAAGTATTCAGAGAGATTAGCTTCACCCATAGACATCGCGTCAAATGTCCTGCAGAAATCCTTCAACTCAAGATTAAAGGTTCCCATGCTGCCGGTTCCGCCTTTGAGTGTTGCCTGGATCTCGTTCGAATCGTTGACAAGTTCGCCCTTCTCGTTGTATTTTGCACGGAACGTAGCATACGGGTCTTTGAGCTGCACGAACTTCTTCCCGTCCTTTTCAAATACGCCCAGAACACTGTAAACATGACCGGTTCGGATGCCCCTGTCCTTTGCGTATTTTTCCGCCAGTTCATATTTCTTCTTTTCTTCTGGATCTACGGTTGTGCTGCTAAGCTCCTTGCCGGAAGAGGATACCGTTACGATATCGCCGCTCCCCAACGATTTTTTGAACGTATCAAACAGAAGATTTTCACGGTCTAAGTACTCCGGCGAATTAAACTTCGGTGTGCCATCTTTGTTGAGGGCATACAGATCGCCGTTGCGGGGAGAACCGTACCCAAATACTTGGGCAAACCCCGAAAATTTCTTGTCAGGCACAAATGCATTCAGGAAATTCTCCGAAAAGCCTCTATCGATTGAATTGTATGAATTAACCTTTTTATCCGGATCAACAGGGTGCTTGGCAAGATGTGCAATATACGCCTTCTCCATCATCTGCACCCACAGGGAGGAGGACGCATAGATATCGGCGAAGCCGTAAAATTTGTTGACGGTTTTGTTTACCGTATAGTATTCCGGTACTTTCCCCTCCCCATTCTCATTCTCCGTGAAAAACCGGACGGTGACCGTACCGTCTTTGTTATCGACCATGGAATCCTTGATCATCTGCGGATTGTGGGAAGCTATCTGGGCAAGCGGAGCGAGAACATAGCAGTCCTCCACCCCCACGCCCTGCTTGATGTCATTCGGGCACGGCTCATGCGGGAAGAGCTTATCGTCCGTTTCGGTCACAAAACTGAAAAAACCGATTTTTGTATTGGAGGGCTCCTTGATGTCCTCTTTTTTATACTGATAGCCCTTCGGCTTTTTCAGACTGCCGTTATTGAGCGCCATGACTTCTCCGGAGATCTCCTTGATCTTGCTGATCGACTCCGGAGCGATCTCGCTGCTTTCGATCGCCTTTTTTGCGCTGGCGGTGAATTCCCGCAGAGCCTTCTGCTGATTTTCTCTGCCGGACGCGGTGATATACGCCTGCGCCGAAAGCAAAAAGTCCTTATAGTCATCCGGAATGTTTGGCCGGTACTCATCCTTGCACAGATGCGCGATCCTGAGGAACAGCTCGGCGGTCTTGTTGTCGCCCTTATTCAAAAAGGTGTCGGCAGGGTCTACCGTCCGATAGTCCTTTTTGCTGAACTGCTCGGACTGATATAAGTTAAAATTGTCAAGCTTTTCCTGCGTAAGCTCGGTTTCCATCGAACAGAACGTCGTTGCGCCAGTGGCGGCAGCCGGATCGTTCAGATCAACGATGTGTGCCACGTGGCAGCCCGGAGTAACGCCCCACATAAAGTTCTGCATGATCCGATCCGGATAATTCTTCTTCTCGCCTGCCATTGCTTTTTTTCCTCCTGCAAATAGATTGATCAGGAAATTAGTCTCTGTTGCTATAATTATCAATCGTTTCCTGAATAAAGTATAATAGAAACGGTCAAAAAGTCAACCTGCTGCGCGTAGGGTAGCTCTCACCGCATTTACCCGATAAGCCCTATTATCTACAATTCCCTCAAAAATCCGAAAAGGTTACATCCTTTGAAAAATTTTCTGAAAATCCCCATCAAATCGGACGATCCTCCGTCATAAGCTGAAAAAGAAGAAACGCAGGGAGGGGGAAGTAAGTGGCCTATTCCGAGCGGGAGCTTTTGGCGCGCCTGATCGAGTGCGAGGCGGGCGGCGAGGGCGACAACGGGATGAAAGCGGTGGCGAGCGTGGTGATGAACCGCGTGAGGGCGCCGGGCGGGGAGTATGCCCGCGTGGGGCAGGGCAGCATCCATAATATCATCTTCCAGCCGCGCCAGTTCGTCTGCGCCAGCGAGGTCGAGGGCGGGAGCTACAACCCGCAGAACATCTACAATATGCGCCCCACCGATGTGCATTACAACATCGCCGACTGGGCGATGGCAGGCAATCGGCTGCAGGGACTGGAGGAGGCGCTGTGGTTTTTCAATCCCTTTTCCGACACCTGCAGGCAGAGTTTTCCCAGCAGGGTGGGCGTGTTTCAGGTGCGCATCGGGAAGCATTGTTTCTATAATCCGACCGATGCCTATTATCAGACATAGGGAGAGCGAAAAACATGATTGATCTGAACTGGAATTCCAATCACATACCAAACACTGCGACACAGTATCCCACTGCGTCGCAATACAACGGAGCATCACAGTACCCTGCATCGCAGTACCCAACATCGCAGGAACAGCCGCCAATCCGGCAGCCGACACGGCCGCCGATGCAGCAGCCGCCCGCGCCGGAGACCTATCAGCAGATGCTCAACGGAGCGGATGGCATCGAAGATGAGCTGGGGGGAATGCCGCAGGGAAACGGCGGCTACACGCAGGACAATATCGAGATGCTGGAAAACCCCATGACGGTGCAGGAGGCAAACCAGACCTCATGGAAAACACTGCTGGCGCAGAACCTCGGCAGATATGTCCTTGTGAGTTTTCTGATGGGTACGCAGCAGACGGTCGTGGCGGAGGGCGTGCTCTATGAGATCGGCAACGACTACATCGTGCTTTATCAGCCGGTGCGCGACAGCTATATCACCGCCGATCTGTACAGCGTCAAATTCGTGGAGTTCCGCGCGGCGGATAACCAACAGAGATACGACATCAGTCGAAGAAACGGGTGAGGCAAAGCCTCACCCGTTTCTTCGTGTTGTATGTTCTTATCTTCTTCTGCGGCTGCCGCGATAGCCGGAGCTTCGCGAACCGGAGTAGGTACGTCCGTAGCGGCGACGGCGGGGAAAGACAGTGCGCAGCAGGACGATTACGACAATGAGCGCGACGACGGCAAGAAGGATGACCTTAACGATCGTGCGGGAGAAAAACGCTTTTATGTCGCGCTGCGCGACCAGCAGCCACGAGGCGGAAACATCGGAAAACGCGATCAATGGCACCTCACCGTAAACGGTGTCGCGGTAAGAAAGCGTCAGCGTACCCAGCTCGTCGCCCGCGGCAACGGGAGCCTCCACACTTTCGCTGTGCAGCGTGACGGTGCGCTCAATGTCCTCAATGTCAAGATCATTCGGCAGCATCCGCGTGAGATCCTCGACGGGATGGATGACAACGTAGTTCGTCTCGCTCGAAAGCGTGACCGGCACTTCGCAGATCGGCTCGTCGGCAGAGAGGATCTCGCGGCTTGTAAAGCTGTCAAAGCCCCAGTCGAAAAGACGCGAGGTCTCGATAAAGCTGTAGGTGCGTATCACACCGTCCGGATCCTCGCGGCGGTCGGCGCCGAGCACGACAGAGATGAGCGTCCGGCTGCCGCGTACAGCGGAGGAGACAAGGCAGTGGCCCGCCTCGTCGGTCGAGCCGGTTTTGATGCCCTGCGCGTCACGGTAAAGATAGCCGAGGGCGCGCCAGTTGGAGATGAGATAGTTGGTAGAGTGCAGTGTGCGGGACTTTTCGTTCACATTTGTTGCGGGGATCTCATAGGACTTCGAATTGCACACCGTCATGAACAGCTCGTGCTTCATCGCCTCGCGTGTGACAAGGTAGATGTCCCATGCCGAAGTGTAGTGGTTGGGATCGTGCAGGCCGTGCGGGTTGACATAATGCGTGTGCTCGCAGCCGAGCTCCACTGCGCGCTCGTTCATCAGCGCAACGAAGCCGTCGATACTGCCGCTGACGGCTTGGGCAAGGACGTTGGCGGACTCGTTGCCGGAGGGGACAAGCAGACAGTAGAGAAGCTGTTCAACCGTCAGTGTTTCGCCGACCTTGATGCCGGCATTGCTGGCATTGGAGGGAAGTTCGGCAAAGGCCTCCTCGCTTGCGGTGACGGAATCGGTCAGTGCCAGCTCACCGCGGTCGATCGCTTCCAGGACGAGCAGCGCCGTCATCACCTTGGTAATGGAGGCAGGGTAGTTTTCCTGATGGGCGTTTTTCTCAAACAGCACCTCACCGGTGTTCGCTTCGATCAAGAGACCTGCTTTGGCGTCCAGGTCAAACTCCTCGTAGGCAGACGCCGCCGGCGTCAGAAACAGGCCGACAAGCAGCGAAAGAAGCAAAAAAAGTGACAAAAAGCGCTGTTTTTTCATAGAAATACCTCGCAGTGTGTGTTATACTATATTTGTAAAATTATTGATTTCAACGAAATCCGACAAAACTCACGTTTAGTATACCAAAAAAGAAGGGGGAACGCAACCGTGGAGCGGCAGGAAAAGTCGGGAAAAATCTATTTTGTTTTCTTTGCGCTGACGATCGTGTTCCTCAGCGCGGTGCTCTGCCGCGCGGTGATCGACCGGCGGCTCGCCGTGACGAGCGACTACAGCGTCACGGTGCAGCGCGAGGCGGCGGAGGCGGTCATTCCCGAGCGGACGCTCGTGAACGTCAACACCGCCTCGGCAGAGGAACTGGAAAAACTCACGGGCATCGGCCCCGCGCTCGCCGAGGCGATCGTCTCGTATCGGGACGAGCACGGCGCATTTGAGACAGCGGAGGAGCTGATGAATGTTAAGGGCATCGGCGAGGGAAAGCTCAGCGCGTTCCGCGCCGAGATCACATTAACAGATGAAGAGGCGGGAAAATGAAGATTTTAGTCGTAGACGACGAACAGCTGCTTGTCAAGGGTGTGAAATTCAATCTGGAGAACGAGGGCTACACCGTGGAGACGGCGTATGACGGCGAGGCGGCGGTCGAGCTTGCGAAAGGCAACGACTTTGACCTCATCATCCTTGATCTCATGATGCCGAAGCTCGACGGACTTTCCGCCTGCATGAAGATCCGCGAATTTTCGAATGTGCCGATTATTATGTTAACCGCGAAAAGCGAGGATGCGGACAAGATCATGGGCTTTGAGTCCGGTGCGGACGACTATATCACAAAGCCGTTCAATATTTTGGAGCTCAAGGCGCGCATCCGCGCGATGCTGCGTCGCGCCGGTGCGTCCACGCAGAGGGAAGTCAAGCGCACGCTCCTCACGGCGGGACACATCTCGCTCGACAGCGAGCAGCGCGTCGCCATCCGCGACGGGGAGACGGTCGAGCTGACCGCCAAGGAATTTGACCTTCTCGAGCTTCTGATGAAAAACCCGCGCCGCGTCTACTCGCGCGAAAATCTGATGGATCTCGTCTGGGGCTACACCTACGCCGGCGATTTCCGCACGGTGGACGTGCATATCCGGAGGCTTCGCGAAAAGCTTGAGAGAAACCCCGCGGAGCCGGAGCTCATTATGACCAAGTGGGGCGTGGGCTACTATCTGAAGAGCTGACAGTCTTAGAAATACACGATAGAGAGGAGGCACCGCAATGCGCAAGGGCATGGGCCTGCAGACAAAATTCAGCATCAGCTACATCGCGATCATCATTGCGGTGCTGGTGCTGATGAACACCTATCCGCTCACCGTGTCGGAAAATCTGACATTCCGCTCGAAAGAGAGTACGCTGCAAAACAGCGTCTCCGTGATGGTCACCGCGCTTGCCGGACTCGAGGAGCTGAGCGAGGAGAACGTCGCCGCGGCGATGACGCTCGTGGAGCAGACGGGCATCTCCCGCATTCTCGTGACCGATGCGGCAGGCTGCATCCTCTACGATACCCGCGAAACGGACAGCGCGCTGGGGCGCTACGCGTTCTACACCGAGATCGTGCAGGCGCTGCGCGGGTACGACGTGTTCTATTCCGAGTTTTCGGACAGCGCGTTTATGAGCCGTGCCGCGGCGCCTGTCGTCTACCGCAGCCAGACCATCGGCGCGGTCTACGCCTATGAATACGACAAGGAGCAGGCGACGCTGCTCGAGAGTTTGCAAACCAATCTTTTGACGATCTCGGCAATGATTTTGTGCTTTGCCGTGCTTTTGAGCGGCCTCCTTTCCCACGCGCTCACGCGCCGCATCGGCGCGCTGGCGGACGCCATCGGCGCGATGCGCGAGGGCGAGTACAGCCAGCACGCCGAGGTCAGGGGACACGATGAGATCGCCGCGCTGGCTCTTGAATTCAACAGCCTTGCCGACCGCCTGCAAACGACGGAGAATGCGCGCCGCCGCTTTGTCTCCGACGCGTCGCACGAGCTGAAAACGCCGCTGGCGGGCATCCGGCTGCTCTCTGACTCCATTTTGCAGACGGAGAACATGGACGCTCCGACTGTGCGCGAATTTGTCGGCGACATTGAGCATGAGTCCGAGCGGCTCACGCGCATTACGGAAAATCTGCTGCGCCTGACGCGGCTTGACAGCAATATTACCGACGAGCGCACACCCACCGCCATCGTACCCGTCATCGAGCGCGTGGTGCGCATGCTGCGCCTGGTCGCGCAGGAACGGCAGGTGGAGCTGTCCTACCGCGTCGAGCGCGAGGGAATCGTGCTCGCGGGTGAGGACGAGCTGCATCAGATCGTTTACAACCTCGCGGAAAACGCCATCAAGTACAATAAGGCGGGGGGCTTTGTCGGTGTCGAGCTTGCGGGTGACGAGCAGGAGTGCGTGCTGCGCGTGACGGATAACGGCATCGGTATCCCCGAGGAGGATCTGCCGCGCATTTTCGACCGTTTTTACCGCGTGGACAAGATGCGCTCCCGCGCCGCCGGCGGCACGGGACTGGGGCTTTCCATCGTGGCGGACACCGTGAAAAACTGCGGCGGCACGATCACCGCCGAACACCGCAAGGGCGGCGGCAGCGTGTTTACCGTGCGCCTGCCGCGCTGCACGGAAGGCGGTGAGCCGGTATGAAAAGAAAGCTATGTATCGCGGCGCTGCTGCTTTTGTCGGCGCTTACCTTTGCCGCGTGTGCGCAGAAAGCGCGCCTGCCGCAGGGCAACTATCGGCTTTATCTGGTGTCACAGGCGGAATCGGCACGCGGCGCGGATGCTATTGCCGAATACGGCGTCGAGATCGCGGACGAGAGCTGCACCACGCAGGAGCTGGCGCGGAAACTGCTCGAAGCGCTGCTGCTCCCGCCGGAGGATCCGCTGCTGCTCTCGCCGTTCCCGAGCGGAACGCAAGTGCAGGAAGTGTCGATCTCCGGCAAGCGCGCCTATGTGGATTTTTCCGCGAACTATGGAAGACTTTCCGGCATCGACCTCTCGCTTGCCGACTATTGCGTGGCGCTCACGCTTACGCAGCTTGACGGCGTGAACGCCGTGACGATCACGGCGAACGGCCGCGAGATCCCCTACCGCAGAACGCAGCTGCTCACCGCCGCTGATCCGCTGCTCGGCAGCAGGGAGGATACGCTGCGTCCCATCACGGTGCAGCTCTACTTCCTCGACACACAGACGAACGAATTGCGCGCGCAGCAGCAGACGCTCGCGCTCTACGAGGGCCAGCCGCGCGTGGACGCGCTGCTCGAGGCGCTTCTTGCGGGGCCGGAGAGCGACGATACGCTCGCGCCGCTGCTCAGCGCAGACTTTTCCGTGCTCTCAGCGCGCATTGAAGATGATATCTGTTACCTCAACCTGCCGGGCGACGTGCTTTTGCCCGAGGACGTACAGACGCAGCGCCTTGCGATCACCTCGCTCGTGCGCTCGCTCTGCTCGCTGACCGGCGTGGAGCAGGTGCAGATCCTCGTCGACGGCGAAGCAGCGCCCACGCTCGGCACGCTCACGGTCAGCGAGCCGCTGCGCGCGGACGAATAACACGACATACGATTTTTAGACCTTGGAGGACTGAACCGTGAAGCTGATGGTACTTGACGGCAACTCGATCGTCAACCGCGCCTACTACGGCATCCGCCCGCTGACCACGAAGGACGGGCTCTATACTCACGCCGTGTTCGGCTTTCTGACGACGCTCGACCGCCTTTTGAACGAGGAAGCGCCCGACGCTGTGTGCGTCACATTCGACCGCCGCGAGCCGACGTTCCGTCACAAGGCGGATGAAGCATACAAGGCGACGCGCAAGGGCATGCCGGACGAGCTTGCCATGCAGATGCCGGTCTTAAAGGACGTGCTCGACGCGATGAACATTCCGCGCTATGAGCTCGCCGGCTACGAGGCGGACGATCTCATCGGCACGATCTCGCGCAAGTGCGAGGCGGCGGGCTGGGAGTGCACCGTCATCACCGGCGATAGGGACAGCTTGCATCTCGTTCCCGAGCACACGAAAGTGAAGCTGGTGTCCACCCGCATGGGGCAGACCACCACGCGCGACATGACGCCTGAGACGTTCGCAGAGGAATACGGCTTTGCGCCCATCCACATGATCGACCTCAAGGCGCTCATGGGCGACACGTCGGACAATATCCCCGGCGTTCCCGGCATCGGCGAAAAGACCGCGATGGCGCTCGTGCGGGAGTATCAGAGCATCGACGCGCTGTATGCGAAGATGCCGGACGTGAATGCCAAACCCGCGGCGCTTAAAAAGTTGCAGGAGGGCGAGGAAAGCGCCCGCCATTCCTACTGGCTTGCCACCATCGTCACCGACGCGCCGCTGGAATTTTCGCCAAAGGACAACCTCAGAAAAAAGTATAAAGATACGCTGTACGACCTTTTTTTGAAGCTCGAATTCCATAAGCTCATCGAAAAATACGGTCTCAAACCGTCAAGTGACGCTCCCACCGGGCCGCAGACCTTCACGGGGACGTGTACGGTGACGCAAGTGACCGACCTCGAGGGCGCCAAAGCCGCCGCCGAGGAAATGCGAAAGCTCGGCAAGACGGTCTATATTTACGCGCCCACGCTCGATAAGATCGCGTTTCAGCCCGATACGGACAAAGACGGCATCGCCTACATTCTCCGCCGTGACGCCTACGCGGGTGACTACGGTGAGGCGCTGCGTACGCTCTTCGCCGCCGATCTTCCCAAGGCGGGGCATCATATCAAGGATTTGCAGCGTGAATTGCTCGCCTACGGTGCCCCGCCGGAGGGCTGGGTGTTCGACAGTGCATTGGCGGCGTATCTTGCGGACGCGACGGCGGGGAACTATGACCTCCATTGGCTGTGCGCCAAGTACTGCGGCTTTACGCCCTATCAGGCGGGCGCGGACGGCGAACAGGAGCAGCTCTCGCTGCTCGACGCGCCGAGCGTGAGCGAAGCGGAAGAGAACGCAGAACTCGCAAGTGCTGCGGCGGCAATCGCTTGCCTTGAGGAAGTGCTGCGCGATAAGCTCGCGGAACTGAATATGACCGAGCTGTACGAGACCGCCGAGTTGCCGCTGTGCGCGGTGCTTGCGCGCATGGAGCACGCGGGAATGCGCGTGGACAGCAAAGCGCTTGCTGAGTTCGGCAGCGTGCTCGAGCGCGAGATCGCCGCACTGGAAGCGAAAATTTACGCTCAGGCGGGTGGGCAGTTCAACATCAACTCCCCCAAGCAGCTCGGCGAGGTGCTGTTTGAAAAATTGCAACTCCCGCACGGCAAAAAGACCAAGACCGGCTGGTCGACGAACGCGGGTGTCCTCGAAAAGCTCCGGTGGGAAAACCCCATCGTCGCCGACGTTTTGCAGTACCGCCAGTACGCGAAGTTCAAATCGACGTATTGCGACGGTCTCGCGAAAGAGATTGCCGCCGACGGACGCATCCACACGAACTTCCAGATGACCGTCACGGCGACGGGGCGGCTGTCGTCCACCGAGCCGAATTTGCAGAATATCCCCACGCGCACCCAGCACGGCAGCGAATTTCGCCGGATGTTCGTTCCCGCGGAGGGCTGCGTCCTCGTTGACGCGGATTACAGCCAGATCGAACTGCGCCTGCTTGCACACATCGCGGGCGATGAGACGATGCAAAAGGCGTTCACCTCGGGCGAGGACATCCACACCGTCACCGCCTCGCAGGTGTTCGGCGTCCCGCTTG
>JAZLIU010000185.1:0-3729 GCA_045617565.1 Oscillospiraceae bacterium | reverse complement strand
TGGATGGGAGCGCCGAGGCCCTTGAATTCGCCGATCTTCTGGCCGACCTTGACATAGTCGCCAGCGGCTACCAGGGGAGTGCAGGGTGCGCCGAAGTGCATCGACATGGGGATGACCACCTGAGCCGGCGCTGCCAGCTGTTCGATGGCCTTTTCATTGGTGGCAGCCTTCATATCGTTGGGATGAACGCCGCCGAAGAATGCATGTGCCATTGTCTTCACCTCATTTTTTTACTGCCAGAGTAGTGTGGACACTACTCCATAATCGTATGGATTATATATCAGATTTTGTCGAATGTCCAGCGAAATATCACGCCAGTTCTGCATATTTTTACGGTTTTTGCTCTTTTTTGACGGCTTTTTCATGTTCTTCCGCTTTTGCCGCCTGTTTACTCTATGTCCCACTCTCGCCCAAAATGCCGCCGGCAATTTGACAGCTTTCCCCCGCTATGCTATAGTAAGAATGCAAAATTTCGCGCGGCGTGGCCGTTTTTTGCCCGCCGCGCACGCTTTCGTATTGCACAGGAAAGGATACCTTTTTATGCCGAACAGAACTGTCAAAAACGAAGCGCGCACGATCATGCGCTGTGCGAAAGTCCCCGCAGCGCGCTTCACGATCTTCTATCTTGCCCTGCGCCTGTTGTTCGACGAGGTGCGCGTCGCGCTCGACAGCATGACGCAGCAGGAATTTCCCGTCATCGACCAAACGATGCAGCCCGACGAGCTGCTGCGCGCGTTCGCGTCGTTCTTTACCGCGCACACCGCCGCGCAGTGGGCGGCGCTGTTCCTCTCCGTTTTTATCGTGCTGCTCGTCCGGGTTCTTGCGGTGGGCTACAAGTGCTACTGCCTGGGCATCGCGCGCGGGGAGACCATGCCGTATGAAAGCCTGTTTGACGCCTTTTCCTTTGTCGGCAAGGCGCTGGGGCTGACTTTTCTGCTTGCCCTTCTCATCAGCGCGGGACTGTCGTTCTTCTTTGTTCCCGGCGTTCTGTTTTACTTCATGTATCGCTTCGCTTTCCACAATCTCTGCGCCGACCCGTCCATCGGCATCTTCACCGCGATGAAGCGCAGCCGGGAGCAGACGGACGGCCGCAAACGCGAGCTTTTTTGGCTGGAAGTGAGCTTCCTGCCGCTGTTTTTGCTCTGGCTCGCGGCGGACTATCTCGCGTCCTACCTGTTTTCGCCGCTGTTTCCCTATACGCTCGTAGGTGACCTGCTCTTTACGCTGTGCGCATCGCTGCCCGTGTATGTTGTCAGCGCCTATCTCACGCCGTACCGCGAGCTGTCGTTCGCGGTGTACTTCACGAGACTAACGCAAAGCGAAGACCTGACGCCCACCGCATCCGATAACTAAAATCCGCAAAAGAGAAAGGCCGCTTTCGCGGCCTTTCTCTTTTTATGTTGCGTAAGTTTTCGCTCAGCACTTCTCGAACACGGTGGCAACGCCCATGCCGCCGCCGATGCAGAGGGTGGCAAGACCCTTCTTGGCATCGCTGCGCTTCGCCATCTCGTGCAGGAGGGTGACGATGATGCGGGCACCGGAGCAGCCGACGGGGTGGCCGATGGCGATCGCGCCGCCGTTGACGTTGACCTTGTTCATATCAAAGCCGAGCTCACGGGCAACGGCGATGGACTGTGCGGCGAAGGCTTCGTTGGCCTCGACGAGGTCGATGTCCTCGATGGTCACGCCGGCCTTGGCCATGGCCTGACGGGAGGCGGGAACGGGGCCAACACCCATGATCTTGGGGTCAACACCGCCCTGGCCCCAGCCAATGAGCTTCGCCATGGGCTTGAGGCCGAGCTTCTCGACGGCTTCGCCGGAGGCGAGAACGATGGCGGCAGCGCCGTCGTTGATACCGGAGGCCTGACCGGCGGTCACGCGCTGAACGTGCTTCTTGGCGTCGGCTTCGTGGACCTGCGTGGGCTCGAAGGTGTGGACGATCTCGTCCTCAACGCCCTCGGGACCGACGGGGAAGGCGCCCTTGAGCTTGGCCATGGCTTCGAGGGAAGCGCCGGCGCGGGGGAATTCGTCGCGCTTGAACTCGACCATGTCCTTCTTGACCTTGACCATGACGGGAACGATCTCATCGTCAAACTTGCCGGCGGCCTGAGCGGCCTCGGTCTTCTGCTGGGAGGCAACGCCGAAGGCGTCAAGCTCTTCGCGGGTGATGCCCCACACGTCGCAGATGTTTTCGGCGGTGGTGCCCATGTGATAGTTGTTGTAAGCGTCCCACAGGCCGTCCTTGATCATGGTGTCGACCAGCTTCTTGTCGCCCATGCGGGCGCCCCAGCGCTCGTCGAAGGAGGCGAAGGGAGCGGCGCTCATGTTCTCGGTACCGCCGCACACGACGACGTTGGCATCACCGGCGAGGATGGCGCGGGCGCCTTCGATGACGGACTTCATGCCGGAACCGCAGACCATGCCGACGGTGTAGGCGGGAACGGAATAGGGGAGGCCTGCCTTGACGCCGACCTGACGGGCGACGTTCTGACCGAGACCGGCGGTGAGGATGCAGCCGAACATCAGCTCGTCGACATTTTCGGGAGCGACGTTCGCGCGCTTGAGGGCTTCCTTGACGACGATAGCGCCGAGGTCAGCGGCGGGGGTGTTCTTCAGGGAACCGCCGAAGGAACCGACAGCGGTGCGGCAGCAGTTGACAACGTACAGATCTTTCATGTTATTTCTCCTTATAATAAAATGGTTTCGTAACTGATGATTTGATTCGCGGACTCTCATGTCTTACCGCAGAAATTATACACAGAGCAAAATGAAAAATCAACTGCAAATTTTCGTAAATTTCGTAAAAATATGACTGTTTTCTTTCATTCTGTTAAGTTTTTCACAATAATGGTGCGAAAACTGCGTCAAAAACGCTGCACCGGTACATCGGTGCAGCGTTTCTTTCATAGTATGCTTTCGCGTTTTTTCGCCGCGCGGTGATCGGCACGCGTGTTATCCGTTCATCTGTGCCGCTTGCATCGCCTCATAGACGGCCTGCGGGTCCATGCTGTCGGCGGCAGCGCTCGTGGTTACCTTGCATCCGGCGATGTACTCGCGCACGACCTCGTCAAAATAGGCAGGGCGCACCGTCTCCACCACAGTATTGGAAAGTGAAAGTCGGTAGATGATGTGGTAGCCGTAGGCGCTCTCGACGATGCCGCTCGTCTCGCCCTCTGCAAGGGCGCGCGCAGCGGAGTCGAATTCCTCCACCATCTCTCCGGTGGTGAAGGTGTAGGCCGTCGGGTTAGAGAGACGGCCCGGGTCCTCGCTGTACTGGTCGGCAAGCGTGGCAAATGCCATGTAGCTGCCATCGCCCGCCTTGAGCTGTGAAAGAATGTCCTCCGCCAGCGCCCTCTGCGCGGCGGCGGTCTCCTCGTCGAGCGGCTGCATCTGGTCGTCCACGGTCTTGATAAGAATGTGGTCGGCGGTGATGTAGCCCTGCTCGGCAGCGTATCTCATCAGCGCAGCAGTGTCGGCGTAAAGCGCGCTGCCCGGCGTGTCGTAAAGGATGCCGAGGCTGTTATACAGGTAGTTGCTGCTGATTAGCCTGTCGTACGTCTCCTCGCGCAGCCCCATCTTGCCGATCTCTGCGAGATACGCCTCCTCGCCGCCGACGGACTCCACCGTCTGCTCACGCACGGCAGCCAGATCTTCAAGCTCGCTGTCGGAGAGCGTCACGCCGTATTCCCTCGCCATGGCCTCAAGTCCCAGCTGCTGCTGCGCGAGCGC
>JAZLIU010000184.1:0-5083 GCA_045617565.1 Oscillospiraceae bacterium | reverse complement strand
GGAACGTGCGTCCGTCCGCCGCCGCCGTCTCGATACAGGTGATACCGAGGCGCTCCGCGCCCTCGCGGATGCGTTTGAGTTTGTTTTCGTGCAGGTCGCAGGAGAGGATCTTGCCCTCGTTCCCCATAGCGAACGCCGCGGCGAACGATTTCCCTCCCGGGGCGGCGCACACGTCAAGCACTTTGTCACCGCCGCGAAAACCGGCAGCGTACGTAACAAGCCGCGCCGCCGCGTCCTGCACGGTGAATTTACCGTTGTAGAATGCGCCGAGCGTCGTGAGGTCGCCCGTGCCGGAAAGCTCCAGGCAGCCTGTGAGCCACGGATGCCGTTTTACCGTGACACCGGCATTCTCCAGTTCCCGCACCAGCTCATCCTCCGTCGTTTTGAGCGGATTGACCTGCACCGTCATCGGTGCGCTTTCGTTATTAAGGCGCAAAAATTCCTCCGTCTCTTCGCGTCCGAGGATGCCGAGCAGCCGTTCAACCAGCCATTCCGGATGGCTGTACTTGACGGAGAGATATTCCGTCTCTCCACTCGGCAACTTCGGTAAATTCGACTTATTCTGCGCGATCTTACGCAAAACCGCGTTAATAAGTCCCGCTGCTGCGGCGCGTTTCGTGTTCTTCGTGAGCGACACGGCTTCATTGACCGCCGCGCTGTCCGGCACTTTGTCGAGAAATAAGATCTGATACGCCCCGATGCGCAGAATGTCTAAAAGCGGCGGCTGCAAATGGTCGATCTTCTGCGTGCAGTACGCGGCAAGATACCAGTCGAGCAGCCGCTTATTCTGCATTATGCCGTAGACGATGCGGCTGCAAAGCGCCGCATCGGGCGCGGAGAGTTCATTCGTGCGGAGTGCCGATTGGAGCGCAGCGTCCGCCCATGCGTGATTTTTCCAGCAGGCAACAAGCACCTGCAGGGCACATTCGCGCGCGCTGATCTTCATACGACAACTCCTTTCAGGTTAATTGAGATACGTTCCGGCGGCGATGCGCTTGCCGTTAAGATAGGCGTTTGCCGCCATGCGCTTGCCGCCCTCGGCCTGCAATTCGGTGATGAGGACGCTTGTCCCATCCCCGCAGGCAACTTCGATGCCGCGCTTGGTTGCCTTCATTTTACCGGCGGCCTCCTGCGTTGCGCCGAGCGGCTGCGCGCGGTAGACCTTCACGGTCTGCTCGCCGAGCGTCGTCGCGGCGCAGGGCCATGGGATGAGGCCGCGGATTTGGTCGAGAATTTGCCGGCTCGTCCGATTCCAGTCGATCGGCGACAGCTCACGCGAGAGCATCGCGGCGTAGGTCGCATTCGCGTGATCCTGCGGCGTACGCGCCGCCGTGCCGTCTGCGATTTTTCCGATCGCTTCGCTGATCGCATCCGCGCCGAGCTTGGCGAGTTCGCGGAACAGCCCTTCGGCGTTCATATCGTGCGGAATGGGCATCTTTTTCACAAGGATCATATCGCCCGTGTCGCACTCTTTTGCCATGTGCATGATCGTGACGCCCGTTTCCTCTTCGCCATTGAGTATCGCCCAGTTGATGGGCGCCGCGCCGCGGTATTTCGGCAAAATCGACGCGTGGACATTGATGCAGCCCATCGGGGGAACGGCAAGCATATCCTCCGGCAGAATGCGTCCGTACGCGGCGACGACCACCATCTCAGGCTTCAGCTCCCGCAGCAGCGCAAGCGCCGTGCCGTCGCGCATTTTGACCGGCTGATAGACGGGAATTTCATGTTCCATCGCGCATTGCTTTACCGCAGACGGGATGACCTTGCCGCGGTTGCCGGGCTTGTCCGGCTGCGTGAAAACGCCGCAGACCTCGTGTCCGTCCGCGATCAGACGCTCCAATATGGTGCGGGCAAATTCCGGCGTGCCCATAAAGACGATCCTCAAGCCTACTCCTCCTCGTGTTCGCGCAGATACTGCTCAAGCTCTTCGTCCGTGAGGACGCGGCAGTGCTCGGTATAGAGATGCCCGTCAAGATGCTCGATCTCGTGGCAGAAGCAGCGCGCGGTGATGTCCTCGTCCTCGACCTCAAAGGTCGTGCCGAAGCGATCCTGCGCGCGCACACGCACGTTCATCGGGCGCGTGACGATGCCGTACTTGCCCGGCACGCTCAAACAGCCCTCCAGCCCCGTCTGCTCCCCCTCGGTCTTGTTGATCTCGGGGTTAATTAGCTCGATGATCTCACCCTGCTCGTCCTCCACGATGCACACGCGGCGAAGAATCCCCACCTGCGGCGCGGCAAGACCGACGCCGCCCGCTTCCTCCAGTGTGTCGGCAAGGTCGTCGAGCAGCTCGTGGAGCCGCTCATTGAATTCCGTGACGGGGCGGCAGACCTTATTCAGGCACGGGTCGCCCGCTTCTCTTATCTTACGAATACCCATGATAAATTCCTCTCTACTCTATTGTAAAGCATTGCAATCGGCAAAAATGTCGAGTCCTCGGTTTTCCTTATGTTGATGGAACGCAAATAAAAATTCGCTCACGAGCCGCCTCAGCTCCGTGCAGTTTTTGCCCGAGAGATACATGCGGTAGCGGTAGCGGTTGTTGACCTTCACCACCGGCGCACCCGCCGGGCCGAGCACTTCAATTTCGAGCGGTTTCAGCTCCGGACGTTCCACCGCAGCGCGAAGCCCCTCGCGCAGGGCGCTGACGGCGCGCAGAACGTGGCTTTCGTCCAGCCCGCTGACGGTAAAGGTGATGAGGTCGGCGAACGGCGGATAGCGCCGCAGCCGCCGCATACGCAGCTCGCTTTGGTAAAACGCCTCGTAATCCTGCGCAGAAGCTGCCTTGATGACCGCATTTTCCGGCGTGTAGGTCTGAATGACCGCGCGCCCCTCCACGGCGCCGCGTCCCGCACGCCCAACGACCTGTGATAAAAGGTCGAATGTGCGCTCGGATGCGTGATAGTTGTCGATATAAAGCGACAGATCGGCGTCAAGCACGCCGACGAGCGTCACGTTTTCAAAATCCAACCCCTTGGCGACCATTTGGGTACCGAGCAGGATCGGGATTTTCTTCTCTTCAAACTCCCGCAGCAGCGTTTCGTGGCTGTTTTTCGCGTTCACGGTGTCGGTGTCCATACGCAGCACCTTCGTGCGCGGGAAAATAGCTTTTAGCTCCTCTTCCACCTTCTGTGTCCCGCAGCCGACGTGCTTCATGATGCCGCCGCAGCTCTTGCAGCGGTCAAACACCGGCTCGGAATGGCCGCAGTAGTGGCACATCAGTCGCCCGTTCGCGCTGTGGTAGGTCATCGGCACGCTGCAGCGCGGACACTCGGGCACTTCTCCGCACTCGCCGCAAAGCAGCATCCGCGAGGCACCGCGGCGGTTGAGAAACAGAATGCTCTGTTCACCGCGCTCGAGGTTTTTCTGTAGCTCTTCGCGCAGCGGTGCGCTGATGATGCTGTCGCTACCGCGCTTGAGTTCTTCGCGCATATCGGCGATGAGCACGCGCGGGAGGCTTTTAGCATTGAACCTCCTGTGAAGGGAAAATACTTCATAGCGCCCTTCCCGCGCGAGATACGCCGTCTCGACCGTCGGCGTTGCCGAGCCGAGCAGCAGCAGCGCATTCTGCTGCGCGCAGCGGAACTGCGCGATATCATGCGTCTGATAGCGCGGCGGGTTTTCGCTGCGATAGGTCGGCTCCTGCTCCTCGTCGATGATGAGAACGCCAAGGTTTTGGAGCGGCGCGAATACCGCGCTTCTCGTGCCGAGCACCACGCGCACCTCACCGCGCCGGATGCGCTTCCATTGATCGTATCGCTCGGTGAGCCGCAGACCGCTGTGGAGCATCGCCACGTCACTGCCGAAGTAGGCGGTGAATTTTCGCAGCATCTGGGGCGTGAGCGCGATCTCGGGAACGAGTATCATCGCGTTTTTGCCGAGAGATAGCGCCTGCTGAATGAGCCGCAGATAGACCTGCGTCTTGCCGCTGGCGGTGACGCCGTGCAGCAGCGCCGCCTTGGCTTCGCCGCGCGCCATCAGCGAAGAGAGTCCGTCGAATGCCGACTGCTGCTCTTCATTGAGCACGATCGGCGCAGCGTCTTCACTCGTTTCGTAGCTTTGCACGCGCAGGACTTCCTGCTCGGAAAACGAGATCAGTCCGCTCTTTTTGAGGCTTTGTAAAGTCCGCAGACTTGCACCCGTGTAGTAGCACACTTCCGAAGCTGGCAGCGTACCCTCCGCGCACAGAAGCTCTACCACCGCATAGCGCACGGGGGCGGCGGTTCGTTTTGCTTCGACGGCGGCAAGCGCCTCCTCCGCGCTGACGGCAAGGCTTACCATGCGCTGCGACTTGTCGCTCACCTGCTGCGCGGCTGTGACTTCCTGTTCAAGAAACCCCTGTTCCGCAAGTGATTTGAGCGCCTTTGCCGTGCCTTCCCCGCCGAGCTTTTCCAGTTCTCCGCGCTCCATCTGCCCCGCGGAGAGCACCGCGCGCAGCAGCACTTCCTCCACGCTGTCCGCCTTGACGGTATCGAGCGCCACGGCGGCGTCCGCACCGTCTTTGAGACGGTACACTTCGCGGTAACGCAGCCACAAGCCGCCGGGAAGCACGGTTTTGATCGCATCGTAGTAGGTGCAGAAATAGCGCGCTTTCATCCATTTGACGAGCCGCAAAAGCTCGCCGTCCATCAGCGGCGCATCGTCCAACACACCCGCGATGGGCTTGTATTTGCTCAGCACCTCGCCGGACTGTAAGTCCATGACGAAGCCCTCCGCGCGGCGGTTGCCCCTGCCGAACGGCACGGTGACGCGCATGGCGGGACGCAGCGTTTCGCGCATTTCCCCGGGAATGAGGTAGGTATAGAGCCTGTCCGCCGCATAGGGTACGTTGGAGACCGCAATGCGCGCAAGATTTGCTCCACTCATGCGATCCCCTCCCCTCTGCGTGCGTGCCTTTTACTTGCTGATGCTGGTATCAACGTCGGCGGTGCTGATCTTGCCGTCGGCGACCTCATTGATGGCGGTGGTGACGGGCTTTTCAGAAAGCGGCGTGCCCTCAACGTCGGCCTTTTCCGCGATCTGACGGGCGCGGCGCGCCACGACGTTGACGAGCAGGTAGCGGTTTTCCACATACTGGTTG
>JAZLIU010000183.1:0-6335 GCA_045617565.1 Oscillospiraceae bacterium | reverse complement strand
CACCGGTGAAGTTGCCGAGGTCAACGAGGCGCTTGCCGACGCTCCCGAGACGCTCAACGCTGATCCCTACGGCGCATGGATTGCCAAGATCGCGAACGTCAGCGACTTCGCCGAGCTGTTGACCGCCGAAGAGTACAAGGCATACCGCAACTGCTAAAATACTGCCTTTCTGCGCAGCCCTACGGCTGCGCAGAAAGCATCAAAAGAAAGGAAAGGTATTTCGGAATATGGGCTCTTATGTTCCCCATACCGCCGAGCAGCGCGAGCAAATGCTTGCGACCATCGGCGTCAAGACGCTCAATGACCTTTACAAGAGCGTTCCGCACGATATGCTCATCGGCGACGGCCTGAAGCTGCCCGAGGGCCTCAGCGAGCTGGAGGTGCGCGAAGTGGTCACCGCCATGGCGGAGAAGAACAAGGTCTATAAGACTGTTCTGCGCGGCGCCGGCGCGTACCGTCACTTTATCCCCTCCGTGGTCAAATCCGTCACCTCCCGCGAGGAGCTTGTCACCTGCTACACGCCTTATCAGGCTGAAATTTCGCAGGGCGTGCTTCAGGGCATTTTCGAGTTCCAGACCATGATCTGCGAACTCACCGGCATGGATGTGTCCAACGCCTCCCACTATGACGGCGGCACCGCCGCGGCGGAGACCATCCCCATGTGCAAGGATCGCAAGCGCACGAAGGCGTATGTTTCCGGCGCTGTCAATCCCCAGGTCATCGAAACGATGCAGACCTACTGCTTCGCCTCCGACACTGAGCTTGTTGTCGTTCCCGCGAAGGACGGCAAGACCGATGCAGCCGCGCTCAAGGCGGCCCTCGGTGAGGATGCCGCTTGCTTCCTCATCCAGCAGCCCAACTACTTCGGCATGGTGGAAGACGCTGCCGCCATCGGCGAGATCGTTCACGCCGCGGGCGCGAAGTTCGTCATGAGCGTCAACATGGTCGCCTCCGCCATCATGAAGACCCCGCGCGACTGCGGTGCGGACATCGTCATTGCCGACGGTCAGCCCCTCGGCCTTGACACCGCGTTCGGCGGTCCGTACCTCGGCATCATGGCGACGACCGACGCCATGACCCGCAAGCTCCCTGGCCGTATCGTCGGCGAGACGCACGACGTCAACGGCGATACCGGTTACGTTCTCACCCTTTCCGCGCGCGAGCAGCATATCCGCCGCGAAAAGGCCTCCTCCAACATCTGTTCCAACCAGGCGCTGTGCGCCTTCACCGCCGGCGTTTACATGGCGGCGATGGGCACACAGGGGATGCAGCAGGCGGCGCGCCTGTGCGTCTCCAAGGCACACTATTTCGCTTCCGAGCTGGAGAAGATCGGCTGCAAGCTCAAGTACCAGGGTGAATTCTTCCACGAATTCGTCACCGAAGCCGCTGACAGCAAGAAGATCCTCGACGCACTTGACGCCGCGGGTATCCTCGGCGGTCAGGCTGTGGATGGCGGAATCCTCTGGTGCGTGACCGAACTCGTTTCCAAGGCACAGCTCGACCGTGCTGTCGCCATCGTGAAGGAGGTGCTCTAAGATGAAGCTTATTTTCGAATTGGGCGCTGAAGGCCGCGGCCTGAGCCTTATGCCCGCGTGCGATGTGCCGGAAGTCAAGCTCTCCGCCGAGCGCGAGGTCGCTCCGCGTCTGCCCCACGTCTCCGAAAACGAACTGACCCGTCACTATACCGCGCTGTGCAAGCGCGTTCACGGTGTGAACGACGGTTTCTATCCGCTCGGCTCCTGCACCATGAAGTACAACCCCAAGATCGACGAGGATATGGCGGCGCTGCCCGGCTTCACCCAGCTCCACCCGCTGCAGGACGTTGCGACTGCGCAGGGCGCACTGGAAGCCTATCACGTTCTCGGCACCGAGCTCTCCGAGATCTTCGGCATGGACGCCGTCACGTTCCAGCCCGCAGCCGGCGCACACGGTGAGTTCACCGGCGTCATGCTCATCAAGGCGTACCACGTTGACCGCGGCGACACTGCCCGCACGAAGATCATCGTGCCCGACTCCGCCCACGGCACCAACCCCGCGACCGCTGCCATGTGCGGCTATCAGGTCGTGAATATCCCCTCCGGCAAGGACGGCTGCGTCGATCTTGACGCGCTGCGCGCCGCTGTCGGCCCCGACACTGCCGGATTGATGCTCACCAACCCCAACACGGTCGGTATCTTCGACAAGAACATTCTTGAGATCACCAAGATCGTCCACGACGCAGGTGGCCTGTGCTATTACGACGGCGCCAACCTCAACGCCGTTATGGGCGTTGTCCGTCCCGGCGACATGGGCTTCGACTGCATCCACTCCAACCTCCACAAGACCTTTGCTACCCCGCACGGCGGCGGCGGCCCCGGCGCCGGCGCTGTCGGCTGCAAGGACTTCCTGCGCAAGTACATGCCCGGTCCTCTGGTCGTGGAGAAGGACGGCAAGTTCGACTTTGAGTATCCCGAAAAGTCCATCGGCCGCGTCAAGACCTTCTACGGCAACTTTGACGTGGTCATCAAGGCGCTGACCTACGTTCTGTCCCTCGGCAAGCAGGGGATTCCCGATGCCGCCAAGTGCGCCGTGCTCAACGCCAACTACATGATGGCGCGCCTGAAGACCAAGTTCGACATGGCTTACGACGAGATCTGCATGCACGAGTTCGTCATGTGCCTCGTCAAGCTGCACGACGAGACGGGCTGCTCCGCGCTCGACGTTGCCAAGGGAATGCTCGACTTCGGTCTGCATCCGCCCACGATGTACTTCCCGCTCATCGTCCACGAAGCGCTCATGGTCGAGCCCTGCGAGACCGAGAGCAAGGAGCTCATGGACGGGGTGTGCGACATCTATCTCAAGCTCTACGACATGGCGTACAACGATCCGCAGGCGCTGCATGACGCACCGCTCCACACGCCGGTGCGCCGCCTCGACGAGGTTGCCGCCGCGCGCAACATGGTGCTGCGCTGCAAGTTCGCATGATCGACACGCTCAAGTATTATATTGAGCACGAAACGGACCCCTACAAAAATCTCGCACGCGAGAAATATCTTGCCGAGACGGCGGGGGAGGGGGAGTGCATCCTCTACCTGTGGCAAAACCGCCACACCGTCGTCATCGGGCGCAATCAGAATGCGTGGCAGGAATGCCGCACAACGGAATTAGAAAAGGACGGCGGGCATCTTGCCCGCCGTCTCTCCGGCGGCGGGGCTGTCTATCACGACATGGGCAACCTCTGCTTCACGTTCTGCGTGCGCACGCAGGATTATGACCTGCGCCGTCAGCAGAGCGTCATCGTGGAGGCCTGCCGGCTGCTCGGCATTCCCGCGGAGATCTCGGGCCGCAACGACGTGCTCACCGAAGGACGCAAGTTCTCCGGCAATTCGTTCTATTCGCACGATGGCTACTCGTTCCACAACGGTACGCTGCTGCTCAGCGTGGATATGGCGAACCTCGGCAAGTACCTCAATCCCTCCAAGGCGAAGCTCAACAGCAAGGGCGTCGCCTCCGTGCGCTCCCGCGTCATCAACCTGTGCGACTTAAAGCCGGAGCTGACGCTTGCGATGATGGAAAACGCCATGATCGCCGCGTTCGAGACCGTTTACGGTGGCAAGGCGCGCGCGATGACCGCCGCGGATTTCGATGAGAAGCGATTGAATGAGCTGCACGCGCAGTTCGCCTCGTGGGACTGGAACTACGGTCAGATGCGCCCGTTCACGTTCTCCTGCGCGGAGAAGTTTAATTGGGGTGAGATCACGCTCCAG
Source organism: Oscillospiraceae bacterium (assembly GCA_045617565.1). Classification (GTDB taxonomy): domain Bacteria; phylum Bacillota; class Clostridia; order Oscillospirales; family Oscillospiraceae; genus Hominicoprocola. Next base: position 2,589 of record JAZLIU010000183.1, on the reverse strand, counting down.
TTCGCCGTGAAGGACGGACTGTGCGAGGAGGTCGATGTGTTCACCGACTCCATGGACGCGGAATTTGCCGCGCCGCTCGCCGCCGCGCTCCGTGGCGCGCGCTTCACCGTTGAGTCGCTTTGCGAGCGTGTCATGTCTGCTACCTCTTGCGGCGAGATCGCAGAAGATGTCTGCGCGCTGCTGCGCGAGCAGGATATTTAAGAAAGAAAAGGAAAACAAAATCATGTCTGATTATCAACTGATCGTCATCGGCGCGGGCCCCGGCGGTTACACCGCCGCGCTACGCGCCGCCAAGCTGGGGCTCAAGACCGCCGTGGTCGAAAACCGTCAGGCGGGCGGCACCTGCCTCAACCGCGGCTGCGTCCCCACCAAGACGCTGCTGCACTCCTCCCAGATCTACAGCGACGCCGTCAACGGCGCGCACGCCGGTATCCACACGGAGAAAATCAGCGCCAATCTCGAGGAGATCTTCGCCTACAAGCGCCATGTGTCCGAGACGCTCTCCGGCGGCATCGAGTCCATGTTCAAGGCTGCCAAGGTCGAGCTGCTGCGCGGCAAGGGTATGATTACCGCCGCGAACACCGTGGAAGTGACCGATGCCGAGGGCAGCAAGAAGTCCTACACCGCCGACCATATCCTGGTGGCGACCGGCTCTGTGCCCGCCCGCCCGCCCATCCCCGGTCTGGATCTTCCCGGCGTCATGGTGTCCGACGAGCTGCTTGAGGGCACCGACCGCCTGTATGAGTCCATCATCATCATCGGTGGCGGCGTCATCGGCGTGGAATTTGCCACGTTCTACAACGATCTCGGCTGCAAGGTCACCATCATCGAGGGTATGGATCGCCTCCTGCCCAACATGGATCGTGAGCTGGGTCAGAACCTCGCGCTCATTCTCAAGAAGCAGGGCGTGGAGATCTTCACGAACTCTCTTGTCAAGAACGTCGAGCGCGGCGAGAACGGTATGACCGTCAACTTTACCACCAAGGACGTGCCCAATGCCGTCAGCGGCGAGGTCGTCCTCTGCGCCATCGGCCGCAAGCCGTACATGGACGGTGTGTTCGCTTCGGACATGAAGCCCGAGATGAACGGCAAGAGCATCTCCGTGGACGGCAACTATCAGACCAGCATCCCCGGCGTGTATGCAGTCGGCGACGTGTCCTCCAAGATCCAGCTTGCGCATGTTGCGGCGTCTCAGGGCACCGCGTGCGTCGAGGCGCTGTGCGGCATTGAGAACAAGGTCAGCCAGAGCGTCGTTCCGAGCTGCATCTACTGCCGTCCGGAGATCGCCGTCGTCGGCATGACCGACGCGGAGGCGAAAGCCGCCGAGATCCCCGTCAAGGTCGGCAAGTGCGTCATGGGCGGCAACGCCCGCACGCTCATCGCAAATAGCGGCCGCGCCTTCATGAAGGTCGTGGCGCACGCCGAGACGCACGAGATTTTGGGTGCACAGCTCATGTGCGAGCACAGCACGGATATGATCTCCCAGATCAGCCAGGCAATGGCGGGTCACCAGACCGCCGAGCAGCTCCTGCTTGCCATGCGTCCGCATCCCACGTTTGAGGAAGCGCTGAGTGAAGCGCTCGAAGACCTCTGCAAGAAGCTCGAAAAGTAAAAACGAAACAATAAAACGAAGCCCTCACTCTTTTGAGTGAGGGCTTCGTCGTTAGTTTCTGTAACAGTACCACAGCTTGCCGCGAAATCGCGGCAAACAGAACTTACTTGCTGAATTTCGTGAACAGCATCACGATCACCATGATGAGCAGCATCACGGCGAAGATGCCGAGCATTCCTTTCCACATGATGGAAAGCGAGGCAAACAGTGCAATTTTGTTAATCATGTTCGTACCTCCTTATCTGAGCAGCTGCGGCACGAAGTTGAGTATCATGCCGCCAGCGAGGACGGACGCGATCTGTCCGGCGACGTTTGCGCCGACCGCGTGCATGAGCAGGTGGTTCTGCGGATCGGCCTCAAGGCCGAGCTTCTGAATGACGCGCGCACTCATCGGGAAGGCGGAGATGCCCGCCGCGCCGACCATGGGATTGACCTTGTTCTTGGAGAAGAGGTTCAGAAGCTTTGCGAACATCACGCCCGCAATCGAGTCGAATACGAACGCGACAAGTCCGAGTCCCATGATAATGATGGTATCCAGATTGACGAACTGATCGGCCTTCATGCTGAACGAGATCGTGATGCCCAGCAGCAGCGTAATGAGGTTGGCAAGGACGTTCTGCGCGGTTTCGGACAGGCTGCCGAGTACGCCGCACTCACGCAGGAGGTTGCCGAACATCAGAAAGCCCACGAGCGACACGCTCATCGGGGCGATGAAGCCCGCGATGACGGTGACGAGGATGGGGAAGCAGATGCGCAGCTTCCGCGAGACGTTGCGCGGGTTGTAGGGCATTTTGATCTGACGGTCTTTTTTCGTCGTCACGAGCTTGATGGCAAACGGCTGAATGATCGGCACGAGCGCCATGTACGAGTACGCCGCGACCGCGATCGGCCCGATATAGTTGGAGTGCAGCACCTGCGAAACGAGAATGGAGGTCGGGCCGTCCGCCGCGCCGATGATGCCGATGGAGGCGGCGTCG
>JAZLIU010000182.1:0-10215 GCA_045617565.1 Oscillospiraceae bacterium | reverse complement strand
GCTGATGGTTAAAGTGCGCCGCCGCAAGGAAAATGCCCTGCGATGTGAGAACGTGCAGCAGACACATCGAGTCCATGCCGCCGGAGACGGCGACAAGCACTTTTGCTTTCTCCGGCAGCATGGTGTACTGCGCGGCAAATGCCTTGATTTTCTTCTCCATTATTCTTCGTAGCGGCGGTCAAGCGTGGAAAACGTCGTATACTGCGGCGACCACGCAAGCTCCACCTTGCCCGTTTCACCGTGGCGGTTCTTGGCGATGATGCACTCGGCGATGTTGTGCTTCTCCGAGTCCTCGTTGTAGTAATCGTCGCGGTAGAGGAACATGACCACGTCCGCGTCCTGCTCGATGGCGCCCGACTCACGAAGGTCGGAGAGCATAGGGCGCTTGTCCTCGCGCTTTTCGTTGGCGCGCGAGAGCTGGCTAAGGCACAGCACGGGAACGCCCAGCTCCTTGGCCATGATCTTGAGCATACGGGACATATCGCTCACCGCCTGCTGGCGGTTTTCGCCGCTGTACTTCGTCTCGCCGCCGGCGGAGGTCATGAGCTGTAAGTAGTCGATGACGATGAGTCCCAGATTGTCGATGCGGCGGCACTTGGCGTTCATATCCGCAACGGTCAGCAGCGGGTTATCATCAATGCGGATGTCGAGCGCGCTGAGCACCGTTGCGGCGTTGGCGATGCTGTTCCAGTCCGCCTCGCGCAAATTGCCCGTCATCAAACGCTGGTTTTCCACCGTTGCCTGATTGGAGAGAATTCGCGTCACAAGCTGCTCTTTCGACATTTCGAGCGAAAAGACCGCAACTGCCTTACCGCTGGATTTGGCGACGTTGAGCGCGATATTGAGCGCCATGCTCGTCTTGCCCATGCCGGGACGCGCGGCGAGCAGCACGAGGTCGGATTTTCCCAGACCGCTCGTCTTGTCGTCCACCACGCTAAAGCCCGTGGAAAGCCCGGGCAGCGTCTTGCCGCCGCTCGCGCTCAGCTCACTCAAGTGATCGAGCACGCCCTGCAGCACGACGCCGATGGGCTCCATACTCTGCGCGCTCCTGCCGCGGCGCACGGCGTAGATCTTCTGCTCCGCCGCCTCCAGAATGCGCGGCGCACCGCCCTCGCCGTCCTGCACCATGCCGCTGATCTCGCCGGCTGCGGTGTAAAGCTCGCGCAGCAGCGCCTTGTCATGCACGATCTGAACGTACTCCATCACGTTGGCAGACGTGGGCGTGACCTCCATCAGCTCGGCCAGATAGCTGCGGGTGGTATTGTCGTCGTATGTGCCGTTTTTCTCCATCTCGCCCGCGACGGTCACGCCGTCGATGGGTTTGGAGTAGATGAACATAGTGTAGATCGTCTCGAAAATTTCCCTGTTCTGGCGCAGATAGAAATCATCCGGACGCAGCTTTTCCATCACGTCCTTGATGCAGTTCGCGTCAATGAGCATCGAGCCGAGCACCGCCTGCTCCGCTTCGAGCGAGTGCGGCATCTGCCGATATAGCAGCTCATCCATGGCGATTCCCCCTTTGCAGGTGTTTTGCTTATTCTTCGACCACGCTCACATTGAACTTTGAGGTGACTTCGTAGCCGAGCTTCGCCTTGACCTCATAGGTGCCGAATGCCTTGATCGGCTCGTCGAGCACGATCTTCTGCTTGGTGACGTCAAGCCCGAACTGCTCATTCAGCGCATCGGAAATTTCCTTGTTCGTGATCGCGCCGAACAGCTTGCCCTCTTTTCCGCCCTTGGCGGCAATTTTCACGGTGACGTCCTTGAGCTTGCCGCCGAGCGTGACTGCAGCCTCGCGAGCGGCGGCTTCCTCGGCGCGGCGCGCCTTTTCCTTAAGGTTCATCGTGTTGATGGCGTCGGTCGTCGCAAGGATGGCGAGCTTGCGGGGCAACAGATAGTTTCTGGCATAGCCCTCCGCCGCGTCGATCATCTGGCCCTTTTTGCCCTGACCCTTGACGTCCTGCTGTAAAATAACTTTCATATCTTCATTCCTCCGTATGCGGTTTTTTATTGTTCAAAGTATTCGTTGATCGCGTCCACCAGCTGCTCGCGCACGGCGTCCACCGTGCCGTCGGGTACCTGACCGCCCGCAGTGGTCGCGTTGCCGCCGCCGCCGAGCTTCTCCATAATGAGCTGGACGTTGATCTCGCCGAGGCTGCGTGCCGAAAGATTGACGCCCTCGCCGCGCTTGTAAAGCACGAACGATGCATGGATGCCCGAAAGCGTCAGCAATTCGTCCGCCGCCTTCGCCGCGGTCACGCGGTCGATCTCCTCCTCCACCGCCGCAACGGCGATGTCCTCATGCACCATTTCCGCGTGGCGGATGATCCGGTAGCGCTCGATCATGCCGGCAAGGTCGGACTGGAACAGACGCTGCACGTCGGCGGTGTCCGCACCCGCGCGGCGCAGGAACGCCGCCGCCTCAAAGGTACGCGCGCCCGTGCGCATATTGAAATTCTTCGTGTCGAGCACGATGCCCGCAAGCAGCGCCTCCGCCTCCGCGCTCTTGAGATCGCTCGTTTCGATTAAGTAAGGCAGCAGCTCTGTCACCAGTTCGGATGCGGATGAAGCATACGGCTCGTGGAAGTTGAGCGCCGCGCTTTCGATGTAGCTGGCGGCACGGCGGTGGTGGTCGATGACCGCCACGCGGTTGCACGCATCGAGCAGCTGCTCGGACTCGACAAAGTCGGGGCGGTTGGTGTCCACCACGACGAGCAGGGCGCCCGCCTGCGCGGAAATGAACGCCTCGCTGCCGGTGACAAAGGTGTCCTGATACTCGGGGAGCCTGCGTAGCCGTTCGAGCACCGCGAGCGCGGCATTGTCCTGCATATCAATGACGATCTTCGCCTTTTTCCCGCGTTTGCGCGCGATGCAGCACAGGCCCGCCGCCGCGCCGACGGAGTCCATATCCGCGTGCTTGTGGCCCATGATGTAGACCTGACTCGCGTCGGAGATCAGCTCACCGAGCGCATTTGCCATCACGCGGGACTTGACCTTGGTGCGCTTCTCGCTCGCCTTGGTCTTGCCGCCGTAGAATTCAAAATCGAGGCGGTTCTTCACGACAGCCTGGTCGCCGCCGCGGGAGAGCGCCATCTCGATAGAAAGCATCGCGTTCTGATAGAGCGTTTCAAAGTCCGCTGCGTCCTTGCCGATGCCGATGGAAAGCGTCGCGGCGACACCGTCCTCGGTCACGACCTCACGCACGCTGTCAAGCACGGAGAATTTGCCCTCCACGAGCTTTTCGTAGCCCTCCTCCGTCAGCACCAGAACGTAGCGGTTACGGTCGAATTTGCGCAGCATACCGTGCGTTCCCTCGACCCATCGGCTGAGCTTTTCGTCGATGGCGGCGAGCACCGCCGAGCGGGACGCTTCGCTGCCCGCCTTGACCAGCTCTTCATAGTTGTCGATCGTGATGATCGCGATGAGCGGGCGGTTGCGCTCGTTTTCCTCGCGCAGCGCGTCCTGCTCGGTGGTGTCCATCCAGTAAGTCGTGGCAAGGAAGCCGCGGCCGCGGCGGGAACCGCCCGGATGGCTGAGATTGCCGAACACGCGGAAGTGCCGCTCACCCACGATCACCGCCTCAGGGCATTCGCTTCTGCCCTCAAGGAGCCATTGTGTGGGGAACGTCGGCAAAATGTCGGTGATGCGGTTGTCAAAAATATCCTCATGTACGCCGGTACTCTGCAAAAACGCATCGTTGCTCCAGAGGACCTCCTGCGTGTCGGGTCGGAACACCATCATAGCGAAGGGTGCCGAAAGCATCGACGCCTTGTCCGCGTTGGTCATGTCATCCGTCACATCGTCGATGTATTTTTGGATACCCTCGCGGCGCTTTTGCGCCGTGCGGTGGAAATTCCAGTAGAGCAGCGCCGTCGCCGCCAGTTCGAGCAGCGCGAGCAGCGGCTCCACACTGAACGTGATGAGTGCAAACAGCGCCATGCAGACAAAATAGAAGCGCATATTCGGCTCAAGCATCCTGCCCAGCCGCCTGTTGATGTCTGCCATATCGTTCTCTCCTCCTTTTTTCGGAAGAACCTATTACCCGATAATAATAGTTCATATATTATAGCACAAAGCCGTATAGAAGCACAATATAAAAAGTTAAATTTTTGTGACAGTGCATTTTATGGTATACTTTTCCGAAAAGCCGTGTTATACTACATCGTACAGAATTGTTTTTTATCCGTGCGGCACAGCCGTCCGGCACAATACATCACAAGTCCATAGGAAGACAAGCAAGGCGCCGCAGGTGCAGTAATTTCGCGAAACAGGGCGAAATCACGGGCACGGACGTCTGTTCTCGCTTGTTGTCTTGGGCTGCTTTTTTGAATTGCAAAAGGAGAATTTATGGCAGAACAGTTAAAGATCATCCCTCTCGGCGGTCTCAATGAGATCGGCAAAAACATGACCGTGTACGAGTACGGCGGCGAGATCATCGTCGTGGACTGCGGTATGGCGTTCCCCGGTGACGATATGTACGGTATCGACTGCGTCATTCCCGACGTGACCTATCTCGTCAAGCACAAAAACCGCATCCGCGGTCTTTTCATCACCCACGGGCACGAGGATCACATCGGCGCGATCCCCTACATCCTAAAGCAAATTAACCTCCCCATCTACTGCACACGCCTGACCGCGGGCCTCATCCGCCTCAAGCTCGAGGAGCACGGACTTTTGAAGTCCACGAAGATCGTCACGGTCGAGTCCGGCATGACGGTCAAGGCGGGCAAATTCAGCGTGGAGTTCATCCACGTCAACCACTCCATCGCGGACTCCGTGGCTTTCGCCATCCACACAAATCTCGGCACCGTGATCCACACGGGTGACTTCAAGATCGACTCCACCCCGATCGACGGGGAAGTCATCGACCTCGCCCGCTTCGGTGAGCTCGGCAAGCAGGGCGTTCTGGCGCTGCTCGCGGACTCGACGAACGTCGAGCGCGCGGGCTACACGATGTCCGAGAGCATGGTCGGCAAGACCTTTGACCGGCTGTTCCAGGGCTGCAAGCAGCGCATCATCGTCACGACGTTCGCCTCCAACGTCCATCGCATTCAGCAGATCATCGACGCGGCGGCGGCGTGCGGGCGCAAGGTCGCCGTCACGGGACGCAGCATGGAAAACATCACCAAGGTGGCAACGGAGCTCGGCTACATGAAGCTGCCCAAAAACACCGTCATGGACATCAGCAAGGTAAAAAGTCTCCCGCTCGACAAGCAGGTCATCGTCACCACCGGTTCGCAGGGCGAGGAAATGTCCGCCCTGCACCGCATGGCGTTCTCCCAGCACAAGCAGATCGAAGTCGGCCCCGGCGACCGCGTCATTATCTCCGCCTCCGCCATCCCCGGCAACGAAAACACCGTCTCGCGCGTCATCGACGAGCTGTTCCGCAAGGGCGTGGAGGTCATCTACAACCGCGCGGATATGCTCCACGTTTCCGGTCACGCCTGTCACGAGGCGCTCAAGATCATCCACGGGCTCACCAAGCCCAAGTACTTCATCCCGCTCCACGGCGAGCAGCGGATGCTCCAGATCCACAAAAACCTCGCCATGTCGATGGGACTTGAGCGCAAGAACATCGCCATCTGCGAAAACGGCGACGCGGTGGAGATCAACTCCCGCAGCATGAAGATCGTGCCCGGCAGCGTTCCGGCAGGCGAAGTCTTTGTTGACGGCAGCGGCGTGGGCGACGTCGGCGCGGTGGTGCTGCGCGACCGCAAGCACCTCGCTGAGGACGGCATGGTCGTGGTCGTGCTGCCGATCAGTGCGGAAAACGGCGACCTTCTCGCCCAGCCCGAGATCATCACGCGCGGCTTCATCTACGTCAAGGAGTCCGAGGAACTCATTGCTGATCTCAAGAACATCGCCATGAGTACCGCGGAGGGCATCCGCGCCAAACGCAGCCGTGATATGGGTGAGCTGCGCGGCGCCATCAAGAACGCCGTGGGCAGTTATCTATTCAAGGCGACCAAACGCTCCCCCATGGTCATTCCCGTCATCACGAGGCTGTAAGTTGTAAGCAGCAAAAAAGCGAGTGAACTTGCGTTCACTCGCTTTTTTATGCTTCCGGTTGTTCCTGTATATTGTCTTTTGCCTCCGTCAGCGCGAGAAGCGTCTGGCGGAACTGATATTTTTCGGCGAGCGCGCGGGCACGCTCCGTGCGCTTCGTGTTTTTGCGCTTATTTTTCACGCAGCGCAGCATGATGTTTTTCGGCGAGTGGGCAAAGTCGATGAACTCGATCACGTCCACCGTGTAGCCTTTATCCTCGAGAACGGCGGCGCGGATGGCGTCGGTCAGTAGCGCGGCAAATCGCTCCTGCAGCAGTCCGTGGGTGAGGAGAACGTCAAAGTCGCCGCCCTTTTGAATTTGGCTGTTCACCTCGTGCTGGCAGCACGGCACGGAGAAGATATGCTCCACGCCCTTTTCAATGGCATAGTGCAGGGCGTAATCCGTTGCGGTATCGCAGGCGTGGAGCGTGACGATCATGTCGATATGCTCACCGTAGAGCACGTCGCGTGTCACGTCGGCAACGACGAAGCGCAGATCGTCGTACCCGTACCGCTGCGCGATCTCATTGCAATTTGCAACCACGTCCTCCTTGAGGTCGTAGCCGATGATCTTCGCCTTTACCCCGCGTTTGACGGTGAAATAGTAGTAGAGCAAAAACGTCAGGTACGACTTGCCGCAGCCGAAGTCGAGGATGTTGACGTCCTTTTTCTCGGTTGCCTTGAACGCATCGTCGACAAGCTCAATGAAACGGTTGATCTGCTTGTACTTATCGTACTTGCTTTTGACGATCTTGAAATCCTGCGTGAACACGCCGAGATCGACGAGTGCGGGGATGTTCTCACCCTCCGCCAAAATGTATTCCTTTTTGCGGTTGTGCGCCGTGACGGGCGCTTTTCGTGCCGTTTCGCCCTTTGCGGTGCATTTATAGCTGCCGTCCGTCTTGCGGACGTACTGCCGTGTTTCCGTTTGGGTGCAAAGCACGATCTGGCGGTACTGCCCGTCCAGTTCGTTTTCGTACAGCTCGCACAGTTGACCCTTTGCGACGTTGCGATGGCTCACCTGCGCGCCGTGCTGATACTCAAGCTGAAAAAACGCTTTCCCCTTGAGCGTCACGGGGCGGATCGTCACTTTCGTGTTGGCGATGCGCGTCACCGGCTCGGAGAGCACCGCTTTTGTGAGCGTGTCGAGCCGCTCGGCAAGGTCGGATAAAATGCTCATCGTCTTTCTCCTTAGCCGAAGCGTTCCTTGAGGTCCAGGTGCGCGGCATACAGCTCGTTTTTGGAGTAGGTGTTGTTCTCGTCCTTGAGTAGCAGCTTGATGGCGTCCTTTGCGGTACAGTCATTTTGCACCATGCAGTCCACGAGCAGCGCCTCGGGCGAGGAGATGTGCTCGACCTCAGTGAGGCGATAGTCCTCGCAGACCTCGGCGATAAACGCATACTCGCCCTTTTCGTAGTTGCCCTTGGCGAGAAGCTGCTCTTTCACCTCGGCGGGAGTGCCCCGGAACGTCATCTCGTGGAGCTTCGTCATGTCGTTGCACAGGCACAGCTTGAGTCCCGCGTTTTCTGAAAGAAAGAAGTCGATGACCGACATGATGCGCTTGGGGGACTCGTAAAACGCATAGGTGCGCGTGTCACCCTTGCGCATCATCGAAAGCACGCGCCGGCGGTCAGCCGCCTCGCGCGGGAAGAATCCGTAGAAGAGGAAGGTCGAGAGGTCGAAGCCCGAAATGGACAGCGCCGTGACCGCCGCGCAGCAGCCGGGAACGCCGACGACGCGGATGCCCGCCTCGACCGCCGCTTTTATGAGCTCGTTGCCGGGGTCGGAGATGCAGGGCGTGCCCGCGTCCGTGATGACGGCGATGTTTTTCCCCTGCTGCATCTGCTCGATAAAGTAACGCGCCTTGCCGTACTCGTTGAACTTGTGATTGGCGGACAGCGCGTTTCCGCGGATGCCGAGCTTGTTGAGCAGCACGACAGAGCGGCGCGTATCCTCCGCCGCGATGATGTCCGCCGTTTCCAATATCTCGCGTCCGCGCTCGGTCATGTCGCGCGAGTTGCCGATCGGCGTTGCCACGATGTAAAGCGTACCCACGGTGTTCTGAACGTCCATAAAAGCCTCCGAAGCACATATCCTCTCATTATGACAGCAGTATAGACCTTTTTCCGCATTTTGGCAAGGTATCGGCAGCGGCGGATTTTTTTCTTTGCAAAGTAAGATTTCTGTACTATAATGTCATTGTAAATTGTTTACGAAGGAGATCTTGCCATGAAAAAACTACTTCGCAGGCTTTGTGCCGCCGCGTGCATCTGCGCGATGCTCGTCACCTCCGTTTCCGCGCTGAGCGTCGAGGAGGCCATCTCGCTGCTGGAAACGCGCTACGTCAATGAGATTCCTGCCGCGGCGTATGAGGCGAAAACGCTCGATGAGCTGTTTTCCGCGGTAGGTGATCCCTACACCTATTACATGACCGCCGAGGAGTATCAGGCATTTCTTGACGGTGTGGAGGACGAGGACTCCGTCACCGGCATCGGTGCCCAGATCTCCTATGAAGAATCCGGCATTCTGATCGCCGCCGTCCTGCCCGGCGGCGGTGCGGAGGACGCCGGTCTCGTTGCCGGCGATCTGATCATCGCGGTCAACGGCGAGCCCTGCGTCCCCGCCGGAGAGACGGATCGCGCAAAGATCATCGGTGAAGTCGGCACAAGCGTCCGCGTCACCGTCAAGCGTGAAAACGGCAGCGTGCGGGATTATACCATCGAGCGCCGCATCGTTCCGATCCACAACACGCTGGTATCCGTGAAGGATGGCGTGGGCTATATTGATTGCGACAGCTTCGGCACGCAGACCGGTGAATACTTTGCCGATGGCATCGGTAAGTACGACAGCCAGGCGCATCTGTGGATCGTGGATCTGCGCAGCAACACCGGCGGTGTCACTTCCGCCGCGATCGACGCGCTCGGCACGTTTTCCGGCGCCGGACCGCAGCTTTATTTCCGCGATCGCAGCGGGCAGCTGCTGCAAAGCTACTATTTCAATGACTATCTCACGGAAGCGCCCGCCGTCGTCCTGATGGATCCGTACAGTGCCAGCGCATCCGAGGTCTTTGCCGGCGGTATCCGCGCTTCCCGCGCCGGCATTTCGGTCGGCAGCCGCAGCTTCGGCAAGGGCGTAGCGCAGGTCGTATTCGACAAGGACAACTCTTCCTACTTTGACGGTGACGCGGTCAAACTTACCGCCTACCGCTTCTACCTCGCCGACGGCAACACGAGCGACCGCATCGGCATCATCCCCACGCTGCTCGTCCCCGTGAACTGCACTGAGGACGTTGCACAGCTTCTTTCGGGAAAAGAACCCGCTTCTCCCGACGGCTATCTCCGTCTGACGCTCGCGGGCTGGGATTTCTATGTCGATCTTGAAAACGCGCAGAGTGAGGCGCAGCAAGCCGCTTTCACCGCGCTCATCTCCGCCCTTGCGCCGGGCGCTGAGATCGCCCTCGGCAGCAGCAGCGGCTGGACTCCCATCACCACTGCCATGGCGCATACGCTTTACATGGGCAGCACAGACAGCCGCTGGTTCACCGATCTCGACGGCTGCGATTATGCCGATGCGATCAACACGCTTGGCACTTACAAGCTGCTCTCCGGCAACGGAGACGGCACATTCCGCCCCGACGACACGATGACGCGCGCGGAGATCTGTGCGCTGCTCGCAAAGGCGCTGGATGTCACGACCACCGTCGGCGGTTACTTCACCGACTTTGAAGACTTCAGATGGTACGCCGGCAGCGTCAATGCCATGGCTTCGCTCGGTCTGGTGGACGGCGTGGGCGACGGCAAATTTGACCCCTACGGCACGATGACGCAGGAGCAGTTCTTCACCGTTATGGGCCGTCTTGCCGCATTTCTCAACTGCAACATCAGCGGCTATTACGACGGGCTGGACGAGGATACACTCAATGCCGACGCTGAACTTGCGGCATTCCGGAGCTGGGCCCGCGGTCATGTAAAAACGCTTTCCTCGTGTCTCCTTACCAATGACGGAGAGCCCGCCAGTATGCTCTTCGACGAGCTTCCCGCACTTTCGCCCCGCGCGCCGATCACGCGCGGTGAGGCCGCCGCCACGATGTATAACGTCCTGACGATGCTCGGCATTTTGGTCTATTAACCTCTATCTCCATAGCAACGGCGCTCTGCCTGATGGCAGAGC
>JAZLIU010000181.1:0-7684 GCA_045617565.1 Oscillospiraceae bacterium | reverse complement strand
GTGTTGTTACGCTTGCCCATGCCGATCTCAAGGGCGAGGTCGATGGCGTTGATGGTGTAGAGCTGGATGTTGTTCTTGGCGATGTACTGCTTGGCATCCGCCTTGGGGTGCTCATTGAGCTCTTCCGGCGTCCACTGGCAGTTGATCATGAACACGCCGCCGGGCCTGCCGTCGTTGGCCATCCTGAAGCCCTTGGTGATGTAGGACGGGTTGTGGCAGGCGACGAAGTCGGCCTTGTTGATGTAGTACGGGCTCTTGATGGGCTTGTCGCCGAAGCGCAGATGGCTGATGGTGACGCCGCCGGTCTTCTTGGAGTCGTACTGGAAGTAGGCCTGCACGTACTTATCGGTGTGGTCACCGATGATCTTGATGGAGTTCTTGTTCGCGCCGACGGTACCGTCGCCGCCGAGACCCCAGAACTTGCACTCGATGGTGCCCTCTGCCGCGGTGTTCGGGCAGTTCTTGTCCTCTTCGAGAGAGAGGTTGGTGACGTCATCCACGATGCCGATGGTGAACTGACGCTTGGGAGCGTCCTTCTTCAGCTCATTATAAACAGCGAACACGGAAGCGGGAGGCGTATCCTTGGAACCGAGACCGTAGCGGCCGCCGACGACGGTCTTGCTGATGCCGGCGTTGGCAAGCGCGGTGACAACGTCGAGATAGAGCGGCTCGCCCTGAGCACCGGGTTCCTTGGTGCGGTCGAGGACGGCGATCTTCTTGGCAGTGGCGGGGATGGCTTCGATCAGGCGCTCTGCCTTGAACGGACGGTAGAGGCGAACCTTGATGAGACCGACCTTTTCGCCGTGGGCATTGAGGTAGTCGATAACTTCCTCGGCAACGTCCCAGATGGAGCCCATCGCGTTGATGACGCGGTCCGCGTCGGGTGCGCCGTAGTAGTTGAACAGCTTATAATCGGTGCCGAGCTTGGCGTTGACCTTGTCCATGTACTTCTCGACGACTTCGGGAAGCGCGTCATAGTACTGGTTGCAGGCCTCGCGGTGCTGGAAGAACGTATCGCCGTTCTCGTGGGAGCCGCGCATATGCGGATGCTCGGGGTTGAGCGCGTGCTCGCGGAACGCCTTGACAGCGTCCATATCGCACATATCCTTGAGGTCGTCGAAGTCCCAGACGGCGATCTTCTGGATCTCGTGGGAGGTGCGGAAACCGTCAAAGAAGTTGATGAACGGGACCTTGCCGGAAAGAGCGGCGAGGTGAGCAACGGGGGAAAGATCCATGACCTCCTGCACGTTGCCCTCGCAGAGCATGGCGAAACCGGTCTGGCGGCAGGCCATGACGTCGGAATGGTCGCCGAAGATGTTCAGCGCGTGGGTGGAAACGGTACGGGCGGAAACATGGAACACGCAGGGCAGCTGCTCGGCTGCGATCTTGTACATGTTCGGGATCATCAGAAGGAGACCCTGAGATGCGGTGTAGGTGGTGGTCAGGGCGCCTGCGCCGAGGGAGCCGTGCACCGCGCCGGCGGCGCCTGCTTCGGACTGCATCTCAACGACTTTGACCTGGGAACCGAAGATGTTTTTCAGGCCGTTGGCGCTCCACTGGTCGACGAGGTCGGCCATCGGGGAGGACGGCGTGATGGGGTAAATCGCGGCAACTTCACTAAACGCGTACGATACGTGCGCGGCAGCGTTGTTACCATCCATGGACTTCATTTTTCTTGCCATAAATGAACCCTCCTGTAAATTTTGCTGTCTCCAGCATATATGATTGCGGCAAACCGCAAGATATAACACATACAATATAGCACACAAAAAACGACGTGTAAACGCGCATTTGTGGAAAATCGAATAAATTTTGCAAGATTTTTGACAGCCTTTGTCAAAATCGACAGAAAAACGCCGCCGTATTTGTGCTGATTTTCGGATTTTTGATTTTGGGGATTTGCACGCGCTGCATTTTATGGTAGAATGTCAAATTGAAAGAGAATGCGATTTCGCGCGATGCGAAAGAAAAAGGTAAAGAGGTGGGAACATGGTCACAACGGTGCGCTCATTGGGCTTGCAGGGCATTTCGGGCTACGAAGTGTCGGTGGAGTGCTTTTTGTCAAGCGGACTGCCCGCGTTCGACGTGGTGGGTCTTGCCGACACGGCGGTCAAGGAAGCGCGTGAGCGCGTGCGCGCGGCGGTAAAAAACTGCGGCGCGAAATTCCCCGTTTCGCGCATCACGGTCAACCTTGCGCCCGCCTCGCAGAAAAAAGAGGGCACGGTGTACGACCTGCCCATCCTGCTGGGCATTTTAGCCGCCTCGGGCGAAATTCCTGCCATACCGAATAATGCCGCATTCCTCGGCGAGCTGTCGCTCACGGGGACGCTGCGAAGCGTCTCGGGCGTACTGCCGATGGCGATGGCGGCGGCAAGAGCCGGTATCGAAAAGCTCTACGTCCCCGCGCCCAACGCGGCGGAGGCGACGATGGCGGACGGTGTGAGCGTCTACGGCGTGGAGACCGTCGAACAACTTGTTTCCGTCCTGCGCGGTGAGGGCGAGCTTGAACCCGTATCTAAGTGGGAAGCGCCTGCCGAGATGGCGGCAAGTCCCGATTTTGCCGACGTGATGGGGCAGGAGAACGTCAAGCGCGCGCTGGAGATCGCGGCGGCGGGCGGACACAACATCCTGCTCATCGGCGCGCCCGGCGCGGGCAAGTCGATGCTGGCGCGAAGATTGCCGTCCATTCTGCCCGATATGACGCGGCAGGAGGCGCTGGAGGCGACCGAAATATGGTCGGTCGCGGGACTGACGAGCGCCGACCGCCCGATGCTCACCTCTCGCCCGTTCCGCTCCCCGCACCACACGCTCTCCGCGTCGGCAATGTCCGGCGGCGGCAAGGAACTGCGCCCGGGCGAAATCTCGCTCGCGCACCACGGCGTGCTGTTTCTGGACGAGCTGCCCGAGTTCCACCGCGACGTGCTGGAAACGCTGCGCGCCCCCATCGAGGACGGCGAGGTGACGATCACCCGCGCGGCAGGTTCGCTGACGCTGCCGAGCCGCTTTATGCTGGTTTGCGCGATGAATCCCTGCCGCTGCGGCTGGTACGGCCATCCGAGCGGCAAATGCCGCTGCACGCCGCAGCAGGTGGAAAAGTATGTGGAAAAGATCTCGGGGCCGATGCTTGACCGCATCGACATCCACGTGAACGTCCCGAGCGTCGAGTTCGAGGCGATGCGCCGGCGCGAAAAGGCGGAATCGTCCGCAAGCGTGCGCGAGCGCGTCAACGCCGCGCGGGAGGTGCAAAAAGCCCGCTTTGCGGGCACGAACATCACCTGCAACGCGCAGATGGAGCCGAGCATGGTCGGCGAATTCTGCCGTCTTGACGCGGCGGGTGAAAAGATCCTCAAGGGCGCGTTTGATAGGCTCGGCTTGACCGCGAGAAGTCACGACAGATTATTGCGCGTGGCGCGTACCATTGCGGATTTAGAAGGCTGTGAAGCCATCGAGGCGGGACATCTCGCCGAGGCGATCCAGTACCGCAATACGGATATTTTACGAGGCTGAAAACGAAGAAACCAACGAAGAGGGGAACATACCGATGCGTGAAATGATTTTGTGTAAGCTCGGCGAGGTCGTCTTAAAAGGACTCAACCGCCGCAGCTTTGAGGATAAGCTTATGGCGAACGTGCGCCGCCGTGTCAGTAAATGCGGAACATTCCGGATTTATTCCAAGCAGTCAACGATTTATGTGGAGCCGGAGAACGACGAATGCGACATGCTTGCCGCTTATGACGCCTGCAAGAAGGTGTTCGGTATCATCTGCGTGTCGAAAGCCGTGCCGTGCGACAAGAACGTACAGGCGATTATTCATACCGCAAAAGAGTACCTTGCCGATAATATGCGCGCATCGCACTCGTTCAAGGTCGAGAGCAAGCGTGCGGACAAGACTTTCCCGCTCACGTCCATCCAGCTTTCTCGGCAGGTGGGTGGTGCGCTGCATCAGGCGTTTCCGACGTGCGAGGTCAACGTCCACGACCCGGAGCTGGTCGTGCATATCGAGATCCGCGACGACGCGGCGTACGTCCACGGCCCCAGTGAGCCGGCGGCGGGCGGACTGCCTCTCGGCATGGGCGGCACGGCGGTGAGCCTGCTCTCCGGCGGTATCGACTCGCCGGTGTCGTCCTACATGATCGCAAAGCGCGGCGTGAACCTTGAAATGGTGCATTTCTTCTCCCCGCCGTACACCTCCGAGGCGGCGAAGGAAAAGGTGCTGTCGCTTGCCAAATTGCTCGTGCCGTGGTGCGGCAGAATGACGGTGCAGATCGTGCCGTTCACGGAAATTCAGGAGGAAATCCGCCGCTGCTGCCCCGAGGAATTTTTCACGCTCATCATGCGCCGCTTCATGATGCGCATTGCCCAGCGTGTCGCGGATTCGCTCCACGCGAAAGCCCTCGTCACGGGCGAAAATCTCGGACAGGTCGCGTCCCAGACCATCGAAGCCCTCGGCGTGACCGAGGACGTGACCACCCTCCCCGTCCTGCGCCCGCTCATCGGCATGGACAAGGAGGAGATCATCAGGCTCTCCCGCAAGATCGGCACGTTTGATACGTCGATTTTGCCCTATGAGGATTGCTGCACGGTCATTACCCCGCGCCATCCGCGCACGAAGCCGCATTTGGACGAGGTACGCGAGGCGGAAGCGGCGCTCGACGTTGACGGGCTCGTCGAGCGCGCGCTCGCGGGCAGGAGCTTTGTAAGACTGAAGTATTAAATCTCTCGCTGCTGCGGCAGCGAAACGGAGGCACAGTTATGGCACACAAAGCGGAACTCATCGCCGTCGGCACGGAGATCTTGCTGGGCAATATTGCCAATACCGACGCGCAGATGCTCTCGGAAAACCTCGCGGTGCTGGGCATCGACGTGCTGTATCACACCGTCGTGGGCGACAATCCCGCCCGCCTTGCCGAGGCGCTGAACATCGCCCGCTCCCGCGCGGACATCATTATCACCACGGGCGGCCTCGGCCCCACTTATGACGATCTCACCAAGCAGACGATCTGCACGGTATTTGGCCGCAAAAACGTCTTTCACGAGGACATTGCCGCGCACTTACGCGAGCGCTTTGCCTCGATGGGACGCACGATGACGGAGAACAACTTGCAGCAGGCGTATTTGCCCGAAAACTGCACGGTGTTCTACAACGGAAGCGGCACCGCGCCCGGCTGCGGCTTCTGCGAACAGGGCGTTCATGTTCTAATGCTCCCCGGCCCTCCGCACGAGTGCAAAGGGATGTGGCTCTCCGGCGCGGAGCCGTATCTGCGCGCGCTGTCGGGCGACACGCTGGTGTCCCACACGCTGCGCATCTACGGCAAGGGCGAGAGCGAGATCGAGGCCATGCTGCACGACAAGATCGTGAGCATGACCAACCCCAGCGTCGCGCCCTACGCCAAGACCGACGAATGTATGCTGCGCGTGACGGCGAAAGCCGCAAGCGCGGAAAAAGCCGAAGCCATGACGCGCGACGCCATCGAAGAAGTCGTCCTGCCCGCCGTCGGCGAATGGGTGTACGGCATCGACAAGGACAGTCTCGAGCAGGTTTGCTTCGAGCTGTTGAGTGAAAAGAAACTGACACTCGCCGCCGCCGAGAGCTGCACGGGCGGTCTGATCGCCGAGCGCATGACGAACATACCCGGCGCGTCGAACGTCTTTATGGGCGGCGTGGTGAGCTACACCAATACCGTCAAGGCGAACGTCCTCGGCGTGCCGCAGAATCTTCTCGACGAGTACGGCGCGGTGTCCGAGCCGGTGGCGAAAGCCATGGCGGAGGGCGTGCGTATGGCGACGGGAAGTGATCTCGGCGTGTCCGTCACGGGCGTCGCCGGCCCCGCGAGCGACGACCGCGGAAATCCCGTCGGCACGGTGTATCTCGCGCTGGCCACAAAGGACGGCACAACGTGCAAGCTCTGCCAGTTCGGCAAGCGGTCGCGCTCTCGCATCCGCGGTCACGCGGCGAACACCGCATTCGACATGGTGCGGCGCTATTTGGAGGGCTGATATGCAGTACGTTGATATGGAAAACTGGCCGCGGCGCGAGATTTTTGACTTTATGTCCGGCCTCAAGGACCCGTTTTACGCCGTGACCTTCACGCAGGACGTGACAAAGCTGTATGACTATACCAAAGCGCACGGACTCTCGTTTTACCACGCGCTGACGTATCTTGTGACGCGGGCGGTCAACCGCGTGGAAAACTTCCGCTACGACGTTGACGGCGGCAAGGTCGTGCTGCTTGACGAGCGTGTGCCGAGCTTCACGATGCTGCGTCGAGAGACGGAGCTATTCTACTTCGTCAACGTGCGCGCAGGCGGCACGATGGAGGAATTCTGCGCGCAGGCAGCGGAAAAGGCGGCGGCGCAGACGACGCTCTTCGGCGAAGAGGACACGCGCGATTTGCTCTTCATTTCGTGCCTGCCGTGGGTCGAACTGACGGGACTCACCAACGAGGGCATGACCGATCCCGATGACTGTATCCCGCGCATTTCCTGGGGAAAATGGCGCGAGGAGGGCGACAGAAAGACGCTCGGCATCAGCATGGAGGTCAACCACCGATTTATCGACGGCGTACACGTCGGCAAATTCGCGCAGGAGCTGACGCGGCTCATTGAGGCACTGTAAAACTTCAAAAAAGGAAGCCCGAACCGCAAGGTTCGGGCTTCCTTATGTATGTTGATCGGTTGTGCGTTTATCAGTTCTTCTTTGCTTCCATGGAACGCAGGACGAACAGCACCGCGACCGTCAGCACCGCGCCGACGGCGAGGCAGACGATCCAGTTCTGAACGAAACCGGCGACGATGTAGCTCACGAAGGACACACCGGCAACGGCGACGGCGTAGGGGATCTGCGTGGAAACGTGCGTCACGTGGTCGCACTGCGCGCCCGCAGACGCCATGATCGTGGTGTCGGAGATGGGGGAGCAGTGGTCGCCGCAGACAGCGCCGGCGCAGCAGGCGGAGATGCCGATGATGAGCAGCTCGCTGGAGGCGGGGAAGATCGCGGTGACGATGGGGATCAGGATACCGAAGGTGCCCCAGGAGGTGCCGGAGGCGAATGCCAGAGCGCAGGCAACGAGGAAGATGACGGCGGGCAGGAGGCTGTAGAGACCGGCAGCCGCACCCTCCATGACGTCGTGGACGAACACATCCGCGCCGAGGGCGCTGGTCATCGCCTTGAGGGAGACGGCCATCGTCAGAATGGTCATTGCGGGAACCATGGCGATGAAGCCCTTGGGCACGCAGGCCATCGCGTCCTTAAAGGAGACGACGCCGCGGAGGAGGTAGTAAGCAACAATGATAATCAGTGCGATCAGACCGCCCCAGGGCAGGCCCACAAACGCGTCGGTATTGCCGAAGGCGCCGATGAAGTTGCCGACATAATCCGTGCCGCCCCACCAGTCGGTGCCGAAGAAGCCGCCGACATAGATCATGCCGATGGTGCAGGTAACGATCAGCACGAGCACGGGGAACACAAGGTCGATCACCCTGCCCTTGGCGCTGCCCTCTTCGATCTCGGCGTTTTCGAGCATACCGAGGTCGCCGTCGTTGATGGCGCGGGTTTCATAGCCGCGCATGGGGCCGAAGTCGAACTTCATGAATGTCAGCGCGAAGATGAACACGAAGGTGAACAGAGAGTAGAAGTTGTAGGGGATCGCGCGGATAAAGAGCTGGATGCCGGAAAGACCGATGT
>JAZLIU010000180.1:0-9678 GCA_045617565.1 Oscillospiraceae bacterium | reverse complement strand
GTATGAAGGCGTCGGCGGACGATGTGCGGAAGCTGACGCGGAGTGTGGAGCAGCTCCGGACGATGATCGAACAGGCTGGGAAGAAGAAAGAGCGGAAGCATTTGCCGAGGCTCCGGCTGCCCAGACTGTATCTGCCGCACCCGGATGGGCCGACGGTTGTGGTGCTGGTGCTAATCCCACTGACATTGTTTCTGATCTGGTTCTTCTTGGGAAAAGGCTTGAGCAGTCCAATTCCTCTTACATAAGCGACAGCACCACGAAGCACGCAATCACAGACAGAAAGACTCTGGCAAAAGAACAGCGAAAAAAGATCGCCCTCGGTCACAAAGAGGACGATCACGAAGAAGAACAAGGTCCATCCATGACAATGATGTAACGGGAAAGGAAAAAGAAATGGCAAGTATCAAAAAACTCAGCGAGAGAAAATTCAAAATAACCGTCAGCAACGGCTACCGCGCAGGAGGCAAAAAGATCAGTCGCGCGAAAACAATCAACGTCCCTGACACCGTTAGGCGCAGCGGAATCGCACAATACGTTGCTCACTTTGCCGAGGAATGGGAACGCTCTGTAAAAAGCGGATACCGTGAGGATGCGGACATGAGCTTTGAGAATTACGCTGAGAGCTGGCTGGTGCGCCAGACAAAGTATGCGCCCAGTACGCTCGCAAGTTATCGCCGTATGCTCAAGCAGGTCTATCCTTTGATCGGAGCGATCCCGCTCAAAGCTCTGCGTCCCATTGCGCTGGAAAATATGTTGATCGAACTCAGAAAAAGAACCTGCCGGGGACGACAGATTCGTGAAGCGACCGCGCAAAAATATCTTACGGTCGTTTCAGCCGTGTTGAGCGATGCAAAGAAAAATGAGATCATCCAGAAGAACCCGGCGCGAATGATCGACCTGCCGGACACCGAAGCGTCCGTGCAGCTTATCACGACGCCCGACGAAGCAAACAGGATCATAGAGGTGATGCTTAACGAGCCGTGGCACTACCTGATTTTCTATGTACTCGCAATCTATACAGGCTGCCGCCGCGGAGAACTCGCCGCACTCAAATGGTCGGATATCATCATAAACGGTGACGAAGGAACTCTCATCGTAAGCAGTTCGAGAAGCATGGTACCGGACGTTGGCATCGTCGAGGGAAAGACGAAAAACGGACGCTCCCGCGTCATTGCATTGGATGATAGCGTGGTATGTATTCTAAAAAGCTATCTCTACAAAAAGCAGGAAGAAGCAAGGCGCGGTCACTTCAGAATGAGCTGCTATCTCTTTACAAACGAGCGTGGGCAGTTGATCCATCCAGATACATTTACCAAGCGACTCAGACGCATCTATGATGAAAACGGTTTCCCGAAAGCGTATCATCTCCATACCCTGCGCCATTACTTTGTCTCAACACTCCTGCATGGCGGGGTGGACAAGCAAACTGTCGCCGATCTTGCCGGACACGGCGACACAGCATTTCTCGAGCGGACATACTGCCATCCGCAGATGGAGCTCAAGCGCAACGCAGCAAAGGTAATGCACGCACAGATGTTTCGATGCGGATAGCACGACCGAGATGCCCTATCTCACCTTTTTAATAGTTCGGCTACTAAGCAGAAAAAAGCTGTTTTTTCAGCGCTTCGCATTGGAAAGCATCAGCTTGAGACGGTTCTCCTGATTGACGCGGCTTGCGCCTGCATCGTAGTCGATGGCGACGATATTCGTGTCGGGATGGTGCTCCTTAATGGGCTTCATCATGCCTTTGCCGCAGATGTGGTTGGGCAGGCACCCGAACGGCTGCGTGCAGACAATGTTCTTGCAGCCGCTTTCCGAAAGCTCCAGCATTTCGGCGGGTAGCAGCCATCCCTCCCCCATCTTGACGGTGGTGTGGATCACCTCATCCGCAAGCTCCACCACGCGGTCAAATGGCGTAAGGCCCCGAAAGCGTCCCGAACGCTCCATTGCGTCGCTGATCTCATTGCGCCGCTCATTGAGCCAGCGGTAGGCAAAGTGCCAGAGCGGATAGGTTGTGCTGTGCTGTCCGTAAACTTTATGCTCCATGATGAAATCATAAACGGTATAAAGGCAGAAATCGAGCAAACCCGGCACGACCGGCTCCGCGCCCTCGCGGATAAGAAATCGCTCGAGGTCGTTGTTGCCGAGCGGAGAGTATTTGACGAAAATCTCCCCCACGACGCCAACGCGCACCGCTTCGCGCGCTTCTACGGGGATCGCAGCGAAGTCACGGACAATCGCGCGGTAGTTTTTCAGCACGCTTTTATAATTGATGCGTCCCGCGCCAAGCTCCTGTGCGAGCGTTTCCGTCCACCGCGCGGCGAGTGCCTCCGCTTCTCCCACGGCAACCTCGTAGGGACGCACCTGATTGACCAGCGCCATCATCAGATCGCCGTAAAGAACGCCGTGGAGCATCCCGCGCAGCAGCGGCAGTGTCAGCTCAAAGCCCGGATGACGCTCAATACCCATCAGGCTCATCGAGAGCACCGGAACGTATTCAAATCCCGCTTTTTTCAGCGCCTTGCGGATGAGCGATATGTAGTTGGACGCGCGGCAGCCGCCACCGGTCTGAAACATGATGAGTGCCGTTTTGTGCGGATCGTAACGGCCGGAGAGCATTGCCTCCATAAACTGCCCGATGACGAGGATGGCGGGATAGCAGGTATCGTTGTGAGTATATTTAAGGCCCGTCTGCGCAATCTCCGGTCCGTTCGTTTCCAGTATTTCAAAATGGTATCCGTAGGTGCGCATGACGGCCTCGATAAGATTAAAATGGATCGGCAGCATATTGGGCGAGAGGATGGTGTAGTCTTTCTTCATCTCCTCAGTAAATGGAACAAAGCTTTTATCCTGCATGATGTTCTCCCTCCTCCAGTGCGCCGAGCAGACTCCGCAGACGAATTTTGACCGCACCGAGATTGGTGATTTCATCGATCTTGAGCTGGGTGTAGTGCTTGTAATGCCGCTCCAGAATATCGCGCACCTCGTCTGTGGTGATGGCGTCGATGCCGCAGCCGAAGGACACAAGCTGCACCAGCTCCACGTCCTGCGTGTGCGCGGCAAAGTACGCCGCGCGGTAGAGCCGCGCGTGGAACGTCCACTGATCGAGCACCTTGACGTACTGCGTGGGCGCGAGGTGGCAGACGCTGTCCTCGGTAACGACAGCGAAGCCAAGGGAATTGGCGAGCTTGTCGATGCCATGCCCGATCTCGGGATCGACGTGGTACGGTCGCCCCGCAAGGATCATCACGCGCTTTCCTCCTGCGCGGGCGAAGGCGAGCGAACGCTCCCCTTCGGCATGCAACGCGTCTGTGTAGGCGTGGTAGGCATCGAAACCGACTTCCGCCGCTTTTCGGACGTCGCGTTTTGAAATAGATGCGTCCAGAGAATGCAACGTGGGATAGAGCGTTTTGGCAAGCTCCTTTGTATTGTCCATGCTCAGATACGGGTAAAGAAACTCCACGCCCCGCAGCGCGTCCATGTTACCGCGGAGCAACTCTGAATAGTAGGCAACGACGGGACAGTTATAGTGATTGCTGCTCACGCCCTCGTCCACATTGTAGGTGATGCCGGGGTAGAAAATGCGCTCGACTCCCGCGTCAATGAGTTCAAGAACGTGTCCGTGCATAATTTTGGCGGGATAGCAGGCTGTATCGGACGGGATTGTGAACTGACCGCGTTCATACGTTTTACGGCTCGAAAGTCCGGAAAAATGCACCTCAAAACCGAGATAAGTAAACAGCGCGTGCCACAGCGGGGCAAATTCGTACATCGAAAGCGCCATCGGCAGACCGATCTTCCCGTGTTTGCCGGGAACGGGCGTGAGCGAGGTGAAATAGTCGCGCTTCCACTCGTGGAGATTGGGTAGCTTCTCGGTTTCCCGAATGCCCAGCGCCTTCTGGCACTGATTTCCGGAGACATAGCGCGCGCCGTCGGCAAAAACGTTGACCGTCAGGTGGCAATGGTTGGTGCAGCCGCCGCAGACGGATGCGGTCGCCTTGTGGGTAAAAGCACTCAGCTCGTCGAGCGACAAAAGCGTACTGTTTTCGCACTTCATGCAATGCAGCGCCGCACCATATGCGCCCATCAGCCCCGCGATGGTCGGGCGGATGACGTTTGCGCCCAGCTCGCGTTCAAACGCGCGCAGCACCGCGTCGTTATAGAACGTGCCGCCCTGCACAACCACGCAGGAGCCAAGCTCCTCGGGCGAGGTCGCGCGGATAACCTTGTAGAGCGCGTTTTTCACCACGCTCACGGAAAGTCCCGCGGAGATCTCCTCCACAGAGGCGCCGTCCTTCTGCGCCTGCTTGACGGAGGAATTCATACACACCGTGCAGCGCGAGCCGAGAACGACGGGCGCGGCGGCAAACAGACCAAGCTTTGCAAAGTCCGCGATCTCATACCCCGCCGCGCGGGCAAAGGTCTCGATAAACGAACCACAACCGCTCGAGCAGGCTTCGTTCAAGAGGATGCTGTCAATCGCGCCGTTACGGATACGGAAGCACTTGATATCCTGTCCGCCGATGTCGAGAATGAAATTGACGTCGGGCTGGAAATGCTTCGCCGCCGTATAATGCGCGATGGTCTCCACCACGCCCTCGTCCACGTGGAACGCGTGGCGGATCAGCTCCTCGCCGTAGCCCGTGACGGCACTCCCGCAGATCGTGATACGGTCGGCGCAAAGCGTACGGATCTTGATGAGCTGCTCCCGGATGAGCGACACGGGATCACCGCGATTGGAGGCGTAGAAGCTATATAAAATGCCGCCGTCCTCACTGAGCAGCACGAGCTTCGTCGTCGTGCTGCCGCAGTCAATGCCGAGGTACGCGCCGCCCGCGTAGGTTTCGATGTCACGCAAGGGGACGGTCGCCTTTTCGTGGCGGGCGCGGAATGCAACGTAGTCCGCCTCGCTTGCAAACAGCGGCGGCAGGCGCAGGACACCGCTATCCTCCCGCACGGCGGCGTTTTCTATCCGCGCGATTAGCGCAGATAGACGGATGGTCAGCTTATTTCCCGCAAGCATTGCCGCGCCCATGGCAACAGCAAAACGCCCATAATCGGGAAACAGCGCCGTTTCGTCTGTCAGCCTGAGCGTTTCGCGGAAACGGGTGCGCAGGCCCTTGCAATAGTGCAGCGGACCGCCGAGGAACATCACCTTGCCGCGAATTTTTCGTCCCTGCACCAGTCCCACGATGGTCTGATCGACCACAGCTTGATAGATGCTTGCGGCAACGTCCGCCTTGCGCGCGCCCTGATTGAGCAGCGGCTGGATATCGCTCTTGGCGAACACGCCGCAGCGCGACGCAATGGGGTAGATGCGCTCCGCTTTCAGACTTTCCTCGTCCATTTCGTCCACGCTCATATTGAGCAGCACAGCCATCTGGTCGATAAACGCTCCCGTTCCGCCTGCGCAGGTGCCGTTCATGCGTTCGTCCACGCCGCCATCGAAAAAGATGACCTTGGCGTCCTCACCGCCGAGCTCGATAACCGTACCGGTATCGGGCGCAAGCTTTCGGATGGCCTCACCCGTGGCGTAGACCTCCTGCACGAAAGGAAGTCCCGCCGCTTCGGCAAGTCCCATCCCCGCGCTGCCGGACACCGCAGCACAGAGCTCTAAATCCCCTTGCTCATCGAGCAGCGCGCGCAGCATGGCGAGCGCCGTGAGCTTGCTGCGGGCAAGGTGGCGCTCATAGCGTTCGTATGTATTTTTCCCGTTCTCCATCAAGACGAGCTTTACCGTGGTGGAGCCAACATCAAGGCCGAGCGTTTTCATATAGGCGCCTTTCTGACAAAAATCGACATCTTCAATGTCATCATAAACACCTTGTCTGTTCACTGCAAGAAACGCTATTGCAGAAATGCCGCTTATGCAACATATTTCTAATATATGTCGCTAAAAGTAAAAAAGATTAACGCTTTATTAACTGTTTCTATGCAACACCAGCACAGAAAAGCGTTAAAAACTCGTTAATCAATTGTGATTTTGAAAAAATGTTGCAGAAAATTTCAGCACGCTTTATAATGATGGCAAATATTGGGAGGGGAAGATCATGGACAAACACGACGATCTGCGTATCCAGCGCACGCGACAGTTTATCAGAGATGCATTTCTGGAGCTTTTGGAGCGCAAGCAATTTGAAAAGATACGGGTCACCGACATCACAGAGGCGGCCATGGTCAACCGCAGCACGTTTTATCGCCATTACCGCGACAAGTATGATTTGGCCGACTGTCTTCAAGAGGAAATGATTGAAACATTCAACACGCTGGCATCCACAATGACCGGTGAAACACTGCTGACCTATCTGGTAGATGGCGCACCCTTGCCGCACATCATGAGCCTGCTGACATATGTTGAGCAACATCCCGCCTTCTTCCGCATAATGGCCAGTCGGGGCTTTTATGACCGGATTGGCACGCGCGTGAGCGAAACCGTCAAAGCAACATTCCCACACATCCGGGAAAACGCATTGGCGGATCGTTACGGCGAATGTGTCATCACGGCGATCTTCAGCAGCATCATCGAACGCTGGCTGGAAGACGGCATGGCAGAGGGCAAGGAGGACATTGCCCTGCTGCTTACGCGCATCATCCTCACGAGCCGATCCCAGTTTATTCTGTAGCACATACGGCATCTATTATGTCATCAAAAAAAGTCAGACGAAGGCACTGTTTCTTCGTCTGGCTTTTCTTTTGCTCTTCAAGTGTGCCGCCCGCGCTGCGTCAGTCAATGTCCTTGGCAAACAGTTCCTCTGCCATTGCGCGACTGCCAAGCAGCCAAACGATATCGCCGCTTTGCAGCACAGTGTTGATATCAGGCCGCAGGATAGGCAGCTTATTGCGCTCCAGTCCCAGCACCATGCACTCGCTCCCCTCACGCAGACCGCTTTGACGGATCGGCAGCCCGGCAAGCGCCGAGTCCTGCTCGAGTGAGAGAACAAAAGTGTAGAGGTCTCCTGCCTCTGTGTCTGCCTCCTCAAATTCGCGCAGAGTAGGCAACTCCTGCCGGTCGTCGAGACCAAGCGCGATACACAGCGCACGCAGGTGCTCCGCCTCGCCCAGAACAAGTACGGAGTCCCCTGTTTGAAGCGTCTTCGTGCCGGAGGGAATGTTGATGCACGTCCCGCCGCGCACGATCCGGATCACGTCCGCGCCAAAACGTTTGCCCCATTCGAGACGTCGCAGGCTTTCCCCGTTCAGCTCCGGCGAGCAGGTGAACGTGAGTACAAACAGCGTGTTATCAAGGCGCAGAATAGCGCCGTCCTCCCCACTTCGCAGCAGGCGCTCGTTGAAATTCGTGAGGAAGCGTGCCTCGACGTTCAGATACATCGACGCGACCCGCCCCGAGCGGGAGATCAGCAGCACCGCCAGCACGATCACCGGCAACACCCACAGGCTGTTCACGTCTGCGATCATTTGCAGTGCCACAAATGCGATGAGCACGATGAGCAGCAGACGCAGACCGCTCAAAACCTGCAGCGGCAGGCGGAAGCTGCGGTTTTTCATCCACAGCGTCGTAAACTGCGAGGAATGGCGGTCGAGCATCGGGCGCACAAACAGTGCACACACGAAGTAGACGAGCAGCAGTGTCAGCACCCGGCTCATCCACGGCTGCGGCAAAAACCTTTGCAGCAGCGGCAGCACCACGGCGCTGCCGAGCACAACCGTGCCGAACATCAGCACGCCGTAGAAAACGGTCTTTCGGAGATATCGCTGCAAAAACGCCGCCCAGTCGCCATCCTGCTCTTTCACCGTCTGCTCCGCGTCCGTCAGACGGTCGAGCTTTTTCACGATTTTTTTCGGCAGGAGCTTCTTTACTCCCGCGGCGATCTGATCTGCGTTGCGGATAAAGGTCGGCGTGGTAAGCGTTGTGAGAATGGATACCGACACGATGATGGGATAGATGTAGTCCGCAATTACGCCGAGCGACAGTCCGAGCGAAGCGATGATGAACGCGAACTCACCGATCTGCGCGAGCGAGCAACCGCAGTGGACTGCGGTAGAGATCGTCTGTCCCGCTGCGAGCACACCGAGCGAGGAAAAGATGAGCTTGCCGACGACGGTGACGAGCGTGATAATAAGGATGGGAACGATATAGCACTTCACCATCGCGGGGTCAAGCATCATGCCGACGGAGAGGAAGAACACGCTGCCAAAAAGGTCCTTGACACTGCTCGTCAGATGCTCTACTCGCTCGGCGTGGACCGTGCCCGCAAGAAGCGACCCTGCCAGAAACGCGCCGAGCGCCGAGGAAAAGCCGAGAGCATTTGCCAGCAACACCATGCCGAAGCAGGTGCCGAGCGACACGATGAGCAGCGTTTCGTCGTTCATCAGCGGCGACGCCTTGTTGAACGCGGTCGGCAACAGGTAGATGCCGAGAATCAGCCACAGCGCAAGGTACAGCACCAGCATCGCAAGCTGCAGTGCGAGCGCTCCGCCCGAAATATTTTGGCTGACGGAGATGGTGGAGAGGATAATCATCATGAAAATGCCGGCGATATCCTCGATGACGAGTGTGCCGAACACGAGCTGCGCGAAATTCTCCTTCGTCACGCCAAGCTCGTCAAACGCCTTGATAATGATCGTGGTCGAGCTCATGGAGAGCATTCCGCCGAGAAACACGCTGTCCATTACCGTCCACCCCATTGCCTGCCCGGCAAGGTAGCCGAGCAACAGCATCCCGCCGACCTCGGTCAACGCGGTGATAACGCCCGTGCCGCCGACCTTGACGAGCTTGTGCAGGTTGAACTCAAGGCCGAGGCAGAACATGAGTATGATAATGCCGATCTCACTCCATGTGCTGATGGACGCGGCGTCCTCCACTGTGAAGAACAGCGGCATATACGGGCCAATCAGGAATCCTGCGGCAATGTAGCCGAGGACAAGCGGCTGCTTGATCTTTTTGAAGATGACCGTCACCACACCGGCGGTCAGCAGCATGACGGCAAGGTCGGTGATGAGGGCAGGCAGATGCATGGGGACGCTCCTTTTCTGTTTGATCTTTTTTATATTACAGAAAATTTGTGAACAGAACAAGGGCGCTTCGTTCAAATACCGTTAAGTTTATGATAAAGACGCAATCACACTCGCTTTTGTGACAATTCCTTCCAAAACGCCGCATTCATTCACAACAGCGACGGGATATGGAGACTCTGCAGATGGAGCTCAAGCGCAACGCGGCAAAGGTAATGCACGCACAGATGTTTCGATGCGGATAAGTCGAAGGGCTCCTCTCCCACTTGTTGCTTTCGTAGAATTCTCTTTTGTTGAAATATTCCCATAGCTTTCTTCTCTGCTTTTCGGTATGGTGTGCTTGCTGCAAAGCTCAACAGGATCAAGTACAGAAGAAAAGAGGTCTGCATTATGGCAAGCATACGAAAAAGAGGTTCGAGTTACCTGCTCGTTGTGTCAATGGGATACGATCCCAGCGGGAAACGCCGTGCGCCGCAGCAGAAAACAGTGCGCCCACCCGACGGCCTGACTGCAAAACAAACCGACAAATGGCTCAATGAGCAGGCCGTTCTGTTTGAACGCACCTGTAAAAAACTCCCCGGCGAAGTCAATCATACGATCACGCTGGAAGAGTACAGTAAGCTGTGGCTCAAAGAGATTGCCCCCGGCAAGCTGGCAAAATCAACCATTGTGCGGGAGAAGCAGGACATCGACCGCTTCCTCCCC
>JAZLIU010000179.1:0-6946 GCA_045617565.1 Oscillospiraceae bacterium | reverse complement strand
CCGCCAAGATGATGGACACCTGCACCAACCTCAAGGTCATCGGCAAGCAGGGCGCCGGCCTCGACAACATCGACATGGACCACGCTCACGCCAAGGACATCACCGTCGTCTACGCGCCCGCCGGCAACGCCAACGCTGTTGCTGAGCACGCTGTTTTCCTGATGCTCGCCTGCGCCAAGCGCTTCAACTATGTTGACAAGCAGTTCCGCGGCGGCAACTTCCTCGTCCGCATGAACATGGAGAACACCTATGAGCTCGGCGGCAAGACCCTCGGCATGATCGGCTGCGGCCGTATCTCCCAGCTCGCCATGCAGAAGTGCAAATACGGATTCGGCATGAAGGTCATCGGCTACGATCCGTACCTCACCCAGGACAAGATCGGCGATCTGTGCGAGCTCAAGGCAACCGCCAAGGAAGTCTGGGAGCAGGCTGACTTCATCTCCGTCCATCTCCCCGTCGTTGACTCCACCAAGTACTCCATCGGCCGTGAGCAGTTCAGCTGGATGAAGCCCACCGCTTCCTTCATCAACTGCGCGCGCGGCGCTCTCATCAAGGAGAACGAGATGATCGAGTGCCTGAAGGACGGCACCCTGTTCCAGGCCGGTCTCGACGTGTTTGACTCTGAGCCCATCAAGGAAGAGTCCCGCGAGCTGTTCGATCTCGACAACTGCATCATGACCCCGCACATGGCCGCCACCACCGAGCAGTCCGTCATCAACTGCTGCACCAGCGTTGCTGAGGACATCGTCGCCGTCTGCAACGGCCAGGAGCCCAAGGTCAAGGCCCAGAAGCCCAAGTTCTGAGAAAAACCTAAGGCAACACCGCACAATTTTCGGCACGCGCCTTGCTTGCGGATATTTCCGCCACTCATCACAAAAATCCTCGGAAATCCGACAAGGATTTCCTGCGGTTTTTGTCTTGATTGACGAAAATCCCGACAGCGCAATCCGCGCACCACAATTATGCGGTGTAGCCCTAAAAGAAAGAGTCCGAAAGGACTCTTTCTTTTTGAAAACCAGAACGCCGCGGCGTTTGTTGAATGCAGCGGCGGGGGGGGAAACGCCTTGTGCAAAAGGCACACAAAAACAGGAAAAATTTGTTCACCTTTTTCCCCAAAAAGGTCGACAAAAAATATGGGTTTGGTATAATACTACTGTATAACAGCCGCGGACAGCGTCCGGGCATGATATTTGGAGGAATACAGAAATGGCAATTCAGATCGGTATCAACGGTTTTGGCCGTATCGGCCGCATTTTGCTGCGTATCATGAGCGAGCAGAGCGACGTGTTTGACGTGCGCGCGATCAACCTGCGCAAGGCTGACCTTCCGCAGATGGTTTATTTTGCCAAGTATGACACCGTATTCGGCCGCTTCAACGGCACGGTCGAGACCGACGGCGAGAATCTGATCGTCAACGGCAAGAAGATCACCGTGTTCAGCGAGTCCGACGCCAACCTCATCAAGTGGAGCGACGCGGGCGCTGAGTACGTTGTGGACACCACGGGGGCTTACGTCACCTCCGAGGCGGCGCAGGCGCACTTTGCCGGCGGCGCAAAGAAGGTCGTCATTTCCGCGCCCGCGAAGGACGATACCCCGATGTTCGTCATGGGCGTCAATCAAGACACCTACAACAGCGAGATGAAGATCGTCTCCAACGCCTCCTGCACCACCAACTGCCTTGCCCCGCTCGCCAAGGTCATCCATGAGAAGTTCGGCATCGAAGAGGGCCTCATGTCCACCATCCACGCCTCCACCTCCAAGCAGAAGAGCGTGGACGACCGCGCCGGCAGCGACTGGCGCATCGGTCGCAGCATCTACGGCAACATCATCCCCTCCACCACCGGCGCCGCCAAGGCCGTCGGCAAGGTCATTCCCGCTCTCAAGGGCAAGCTGACCGGTATGTCCTTCCGCGTTCCCGCGCCGGATGCCTCCGTGGTCGACTTCACTGTCCGCCTCAAGACCGCCACGACTTATGAGGAGATCTGCAAGGCCGTCAAGGAAGCCAGCGAGGGTGAGCTCAAGGGCATCCTCGCCTACACCGCCGATCCCATCGTCTCCGCGGACGTGATCGGTTATCCCTGCCCCAGCGTCTTTGACGAGAAGGCGGGCATCATGCTCAATGAGAAGTTCGTCAAGCTCATTGCGTGGTACGACAACGAGTTCGGCTACACCGCCAATATGTGCAACCTCATCAAGTATATCGCCAAGGTCGACGGCGTGCTGTAAGGCAAAGGTTACAAACCAACAGAAGAAAAGATCCTGCATCGCAAGATGCAGGATTTTTTGCGCGCAAATGCGCCTGCGGCGAGGACGAAGAAAAACAGGGCGATTGCTGAAAAGCAATCGCCCTGCACGAAAGACAAAAATTTACAGTCCCATCATGGCGAGGATGAAGAGCGTCAGCTCCGCCGCCCCGATGAGCGACATCACGACGATGCCTTTGAGTCCGGGCTTTGGCACGTGGACAGGAGCGATGAACGCGACGCCGAGGATAAAGAGGCCGACGCCGTAAACGACGTAGTCGGTGAGCCCCCCGTAAAGCGCGAGGAGGTAGTAGGCGGGCACCATGAACGCCGCCGACGTGACTGGGACGCCGAGGTAGTATTTGCGCGCGCTGTCGGTCGTTTTCTGCCGCTCCTCCTCCATGACGTTGAAGTAGGCGAGGCGGATGAGCGCGCAGAGCACGAAAAACGCCATCGTCGTCAGAAACCACAGCGCCGTGCAGCCCGTGCCCGCGCCGATGGCGGCGGGCAGGACGCCGAAGCAGACGAGGTCGTTGAGCGAGTCGATTTGGATGCCGAAGTTCTTTTCTGTCTCCGTGCGGTTCTTCTTCGTGCGGGCGATGCGGCCGTCAAACGCGTCGAGCAGCCCCGCGAGCATCAGGAGAAGAAGCGCGGCGGGTAAGTTTTCGTGCGCGGACGCATAGATGCCGGCAAGACCGAACAAAAGCGAAACATACGTCGCGATCACGGTATAGTCATAGACACCGATCATAGGCGGACCTTTCTCAAACAAATAAAAGGGTAGAGGTTTATGATAAAACAGTATAGCAAAGCGGAAACGCGATTGCAAGAAAAGTCGAAAAAAGGAATCGTTAAGATTTTGTGATATGGAATAGTATATGCGAAAGCAAACAAAAAAGAGAGGGCGGTTTACCCGCCCCCTCTGAGAGATTGAAGTTATTCCTCGGTCACGATCATGCCGTAGCCGCCGTTGTTGCGGCGATAGACGACCGCGACGGCGTTGTCGTCCGTGTTGCGGAAGACGTAGAAGCTGTGGCCCAGCAGGTTCATCTGCAGAATCGCCTCGTCGGGGCTCATCGGCTTGACGGCAAAGCGCTTGGTGCGCACGATCTCGAACTCGCGCTCCTCCTGCAGCTCGAATTCCTCGGGCAGCTCGGGAACGACGGACTCGCTGCGCAGGTTCTTGGCAAGGCGGGTCTTGTTCTTGCGGATCTTGCGCTCGATCTGGCTGACGGACTCGTCGATCGCGCCGCGCATATCACCGTCGGCGTCCTCACAGACAGCGCGGAACAGGGTGCCATTGGCACCGCGGAGCATGACCTCCACGACGCAGCGGTTCTTCTTCTCCACGGAGAAGGTGACCTGTGCCTCGGGTTCCTCCTTGAAGAATTTCTCCAGCTTGCCGATCTTCTTCTCGGCGTAGGCCTTGACGGATTCGTTCAGGGAGATCTTTTTGCAGGTAAATGTGTACTTCATAACGGTTGCTCCTTTCCAATTTTGCCTATGTAGGAAAGCGAAAAAGGAAGCCTTCCAACTTCCTTTTCACTTTTATGTATTATAGCACGAAAGTTTCCATATTCCAACAGCAAAACACAAGAAAGATGATTTTTGTGCGTTTTGACAAAAATGGAAGCGCTCGACGCGCTTCGGCACGGACGCCGCGCGTTCGACAAAACCTCCTCTTGCGAAATTTGGACAGGTCCTGTATCATAAGCATCGGAAGCTTTCCAATATCCCACCCGTTTGGGCCGCTGTCGCTTTGGCAGCGGCTCTTTTTTATGCGCAGAAATGCGCAAAAAAGAGCACGCATAGCGTGCTCTTTGATCTTATTTGCTGGAAACGTCGTAAAAATCCTTTTCGCCCGGGGTGACATAGCCCAGCTCACTGCGGGCCAGCTCCTGCAGGTACTCCAAATCGTCCGCTTTGTCCAGCGCCGCCTCCAGCGAGGCATTCTCCTGCTTCTGCGCGGCGAGCTGCGATTCAAGGCCTGCCTGCTCCGTCTGCGCCGCCGCGATCCGATCTCGCATATGGAGAAGCTCCGCGGTGACGAGGATGAGCAGCACCGCGATCACGACGAGCGTAAGCGTGCCGGTGCGTCCTTTCGCTTTGCCTGCCATGCTCTCGCTCCCCCTTTCGCCCGCTGCGGCGGTACGCTCGGCGGGCAGACCGCCGATATATTTCTATTATAAAACAGTTCCGCAGAAAAAGGAAGAGCCTTTTGCAAAGTTTGGTCAGTTTACCATAAAAGATTTTCAGCGCGTCCAGTGGCAGGCGCACCAAACGCAGCAGCGCGAAAAGAGTTCCCGCCCAGAAATCCCACAGTGGGCGCAGCAGCCGCGCGAGCAGCGCAAAGTAGAGCACCGCACCCAGCGCCGCCGCGAAGAGCATATACAGCCGCAGCTCGCCGCCGCCGATCTTGAGCGCGAAGGCGAAGAAGAGCGCCGCGAGCGCAAGGCAGTAGAGCGTGTCGAGCGCATCGGTGAGCAGGCGAGACCTCCGACGCCGGCGCCGGATCGCGCGCAGCAGATCGTACAAAAGCGCCGCGGTAACGCCGAGAAAAAGCGCACAGAGCAGCGCATTTGCCTGCTCGGAGAGCGAAACGCCCATGGTTAACCTCCGAACAGACGCGAAAGTAGGCCGCCGCGCCCACCGCCCAGGTCCTCATAGCTCACGGCGTCGATGCGTCCGTCCACGTGCAGCTCACCGCCGTCGAGACTGAGCTTGTCGATGTGCAGGCTCTCGCCCTGTACGATCAGCGTCCCCGCGGAGGTGGTCATCACGATCTCACTTTCGTCGAAGCGATCCACGTCCTCCACACCGGAGACCGTCAGCTTTTCGCGCCCGTCCAGCTCCAGTCGGTGCGGGGAGGAGGAAATGTCGTAGGTCATAGCGATCCGTCCTTTCGTCTGCGAAAAAAACGCATTGTGCATAGTTCACACTATGCACAATGCGCTTAAAAAAGAACGAGCTTATGATTCGGCGACCTCGCGGTAGAGAAGCGACGCTTCCGCCTTGCCCGCGGTTTCCGATACGTCCAATACTTCGACCGCGAGCGTGCGCTCGCCGAAGTGGATGGCGATCACGTCGCCGAGCTTCACGTCGTACGAAGCGCGCGCGACCTTACCGTTGACGGTGATCTTGCCGAGATCGCACGCTTCGTTGGCCACGGTGCGCCGCTTGATGAGCCGCGAGACCTTGAGATATTTGTCAAGTCGCATAGAAATTCTCCTATTAAAAGTCAAAGAGGGTCACAAAGTGACCCTCTTTGAGGAAGTGTTTTTACTTGGCGACGGCGTCCTTGAGAGCCTTGCCGGCCTTGAAAGCGGGGGTGTTGGAAGCGGGGATGGTGATGGCAGCCTTGGTCTTGGGGTTGCGGCCGGTACGAGCGGCGCGATGCTTGACCTCGAAAGAGCCGAAGCCGACGAGCTGGACCTTTTCGCCGTCCTTGAGGGCGTCGACGATGGCGTCGAACGTGGCGGCGACAACGAGTTCGGATTCCTTCTTGGTGATGTTGGCCTTTTCTGCAACAGCAGCGATGAGTTCGGTCTTGTTCATAATAAACCTCCAAAAATTTTACCGGTCGAAAAACGAACGGTTATCTATGAGCAAAAAACGAAGAAACGTTTTCAGTCACCGAAAGTATGTTTTGCGCTGTTCCACAGCGCAGTCAGTTCATCGGGCGAGAGCTTGTCCATCGAGGTGCCGCATGCATTCACGGCGTCTTCGACCTTGCGGAAACGCGCGAGAAACTTTTCGCAGGTCTTTTGCAGCGCGTCCTCGGGATCGACGCCGCAGAAGCGGCCGACCTTGACGGCGGCAAACAGCACGTCACCCAGCTCTTCTTCAAAGTTGGTGCCGCTCTCCACGGCACTTCGCAGCTCGGACACTTCTTCGTCCAGCTTATCGAGCGCACCGTCGACGGCGGGGAATTCGAAGCCCGCTTTCGCCGCCTTGCTTTGCAGCTTGTCCGAGCGCCAGAGCGCGGGCAGCGAGCGCGCGACGGAATCCATCGCATCGGCGGTGGTGGCGAGCCCCTTTTCCTCGCGCTTGAGGGTTTCCCAGTTCACGAGCACCTGCTCGCTCGTCTCGGCGGTCACATCGCCGAAAATGTGCGGGTGGCGGAAGATCAGCTTGCGGCAGACGTGATCGGTCACATCGTCGAAGGTGAAGCGGCCGGCGTCCTCTTCCATGTGCACGTTGAAGAGCACCTGCATCAGTACGTCGCCCAGCTCCTCGCACATCATGTCCGGATCGTCGCGGTCAAAGGCTTCCGCCGCCTCGTACGCTTCCTCCAGGAAATTGCGGCGATTCGACAGATGCGTCTGCACGCGATCCCACGGGCAGCCGTCCGGCGCGCGCAGGATGCGCAGAATTTGCACAAGGTCATCGAAGCGATAGACCGATTTCCCTTCAAAATTTACCATAGTTTCCCCTCTAATGCAAGGATTTTTTATTGGATTTGCAAGGTTTTCAATGGATTTTCAGAATTTTTGCGAGCTTTTCTCCCTTGGGCAGAAGCGCAAGATCGTCTTTGGTGATGATGCGCAGCGCCAGAACCAGCACAGCGTAGAGCAGCACGGCAATGCCGATCGCGCCGCCGACGCAAAGAATGAGCGACAGCCGCGCACTCGAAAGCACGATCACGCCGGAGAGCAGGCGGTAGGCGAGCTTCGCGCCCAGCGCCATAAGGAGTGACGCGAGCA
>JAZLIU010000178.1:0-14179 GCA_045617565.1 Oscillospiraceae bacterium | reverse complement strand
CTCCCCTCTCGCGCTCTCCCCATGCGAACTTGCGCACCCGCCAATCGGCATAACCCGCCGCGCGGCACGCGCCGTTTCCGGCGCGTCCGGGGTTCGAATCCCCATCCTTTCTACTGCCCCCGCTCAATCATCGTGGCAACTTCTTCTCTCGTGATCAGGTCGCCCGGTCTGCTGCCGTCCGTCACGTTTGCCTTCGTCAGCTTGTCCCACGCTTCCTTCGCCCACGCGCTCACGGGCTTCTTACCCTGTTCGGCGCGATACTGCTCCATGAACTGCTTCCAGGTTTCGTAAGTCATATATTCCTCCATTTCTGCGGGACGCCTGCCCGCGCGGATCATCGCGTCCGTATATTTCTCACCATCATCCCACTGGAGATGCGGCTTGTCGGGAAAGCTCTTCCAGTCGCCGCCCCACGAAAAGCCCATCGCCTTGGCAATGGCAGCAACACCGGCAAAAAACGCCGGATCGTCGTACTCGTGTCCTTTGACATTTTTGCAGAAGTCGAACGCCAGCCCCGCGCCGTGGAACGACACTGTTTTCGCGTTCGTGACGATGCTGCCCGGCTTCGTCCTGCCCTGCGCGTACAGCGTCGCCTGATACTCGTTATCGCGCAGCGTCTGCGTGATGAGCACATTAAGTCCCTGCTGCCTGCAAAGCTCAACAAGTGTTCGGCAGTTCGCCGCAACGTCAGACCGCAGATCGCCCAAGTCTCTGCTGTTGATCATACCGTCAGCTCCTTATGCAGCCGCAGCACCGCCGCCTCGATGGCAAGATCCACCTCGTCGGTGTCCACGGCGTAGCCGTGCTCATTGAGAAACGCGAGGACGTAGTGCTTTTTCGCATCGCCCGCCGTCGCGTCGTAAAGCTGCTCCGCCGCACTCACCGCGATCTCCACCCACCGCAGCATATCGGACACCTGCTCGGCGTTCAGCTTCGCTCTGAGCCACGGAACCAGCCACAGCGAGGCGATGGCGACAACCAGCTCGATCAGCATTTTTACAAATTCCGTCAATTCCATCCTCATTCTCCTTTGTCCTTGATACGGATCCCGAACAGCAGTCCCAGCTCCACCGTCCACGCGGAGAAGTAGGCGACCGTCAGACTGTCCGGGATCGCCTTATCGTATGCCGTCAGCACCATTGCCGCCACCGTGTAGAGCATGATGGCGGCGATGGCACAGACCGTGAATTTTGTGCGCGTTTTCATTCATTCCCTCCGTTTTCATTGTAGTATTTGGTTCACTCGTCTCAAAGCTCTGTGCGCTTTTCGCTTTTGTTGCACGAACCGGGTAAACATCGCAAAAAATATGTCCGGCAAATTTCCCCATATTTTGGTGGAATTTGCCGGACGCCGGTGCTATACTCGTTTCAATAAAACCGAAAAAAGGAGAATCGCCATGAAAATTTCCGCCGTGCAGATGGATATGAAGCTCGATCTACCGCAGGAGAATTTTGGCCACGCGGAAGCGCTCATCCGCCGCGCCGCGGCGGAAAGCCCCGACGTCATCCTCCTGCCGGAAACATGGAACACGGGCTTTTGCCCGCGCGCAGGACTCGCCCCTTTCTGCGACGGTGACGGTGCGGAGACGAAGCGCCGCATCGGCGCGCTCGCGCGGGAGCTCGGCGTCAACATCGTCGCCGGCTCCGTGTCCACGCTCCGTAACGGGCACATCTACAACACCGCCTACGTCTTCGACCGCACAGGTGCGTGCATCGCGCAGTATGACAAAACGCACCTCTTCTCCTATCAGGACGAGGACAAATTTTACACCCCCGGCGATTCGCTCTGTACCTTTTCGCTCGACGGCGTGCCATGCGGTCTTGTCACCTGCTACGATATCCGCTTTCCCGAGCTTGTCCGCACGCTCGCCCTGCGCGGTGTTGAAGTGCTGTTCGTGCCCGCACAATGGCCTGCCGTTCGGCAGCAGCATTGGGAGGTGCTGCTCGCCGCACGCGCCATCGAAAACCAGCTCTTTGTCGCCGCGTGCAACTCCTGCGCGTCAGGCACGCAATGCGGCGGCTCGTCGCGCATTCTCGACCCGCTCGGTGCGGTACTCGCCGCGGCGGACAGCAGCGAGACGATCCTCTCCGCCGCGCTCGACATCGGCATGGTAGCAGACACCCGTGCAAAGCTCACCGTCTACCGCGACCGCCGTCCGGAGCTGTACCAGATAAAATGAAGAAGGGCGCTGCCTTCGGCAGCTCTCTTCTCTGTTTCGATTTTTTACGTTTTCACCACGCGCTTTGCCCCACATTTGGGGCACGTCAGCTCCACCTTGCCCACGTTGCGCGGCACGCGGCAATATGTCCCGCAGGAGCAGCGGACGTATTTGTGCGCCGTATCCGCGCGGCGGGCTCTTGCCCCACGCAGCTCGTTGCGCTTAGGCTCCCACCACGCCATGAATTTCGCATTCTCCGCGCGGCGCTTGTCAAGATTTTTCGAGAACATCCGGCACAGCAGTACCACCCACAGTACAGTTTCCGCAAAAGAAAGTATGCTCACTGCAATGGGAACGCGCTGCACAAACATACGCACCACACACAGCGCCACAATGCCGTACAGCGTTACCCGCCCGAGCTGATCGATGCCGTTGCGTCCGTACATAAAGCGCGCCAGCGCGCAGCGGATCTTATAAACAAAGTTGCTCATTTTCGCCTCCGCAGTTTTCTATGTTGATTATAGCATGAAGTACACCGCAAGTCCAGTTTCTCACAGAAAGTTTACAAACGGCGAACCTTACCGCTGCTTTTGCCCCGCATTGCAAGCGCTGAAATCGGGATAGATTCTTGTGGACAAGAATTTTGAAGTGATATATAATCATATCAACATGATAGGCCGCATGATGCGGCTGGAAAGGTCTGTCATATGCAAGCTGTCGTTGTTACCGACGCCAAATATCGCTCCGCGATTGCCGCAGTACGGACACTGGGACGTGCCGGCTATCGGGTAGTCGTTACGCAGACGAAAGGCGACTGCCCTGTGGAGCCGGGGGCCTTTGTGTCCCGGTTTACGGCGGAGCGCCGCTGGATCGACGGCAGCGCCACCGATGCAGAATACCCGGAGCGTCTGCGCTCCCTGCTGGCGGAATACGACCACCCGGTGCTGTTCTGTATAGGTGCCGCGACGCTCTCCGCCGTTTCTGCCGAAAGGGAACGTTTCGCCCCGCTCTGCGACTTTCTCATCGCACCGCCGGAGACGCTTCAATCGCTCAACGATAAGGAAGTTGTCCATCAGCGGGCATTGGAGCTGGGGCTTCCGGTTCCAAGGGAGTATCACTCAGGGGAAGAGCTCTCCTATCCGGTGGTCGTTAAACCTCACTGCGGAGAAAAGTTCGGATTGAAAGCCAAGGATCGCTATGCCATCGCGGAAAATCCGGCGGACTATGCACGCATCATGGACTCCATGCGCCGCTATGACCCGGAACCCATCGTGCAGCAGAAGGTATCTGGTGACGGCTTTGGCGCCAGTCTCCTGCTGGATCGGGACAGCCGCCTTGTGGGTGCCGTCTGCCATCGGCGGATACGGGAATATCCCATCACCGGCGGCCCCTCCACCTGCTGCGAGAGCATTTACGATCCGGAGAAGATCGACATTGCCTATCGGCTGCTGTCCTCCTTCCGCTTTGTCGGTATGGCCATGGTGGAATTCAAGGGCGATTGCATTCTTGAGGTCAATCCCCGTATCTGGGGCAGCTTTCCTCTGACGGATTGCGCGGACAGCCCTTTCGCCTGCCGCTATGCACGCTCTGCCGCAGGAGAAGTCCTCGACTATCAGCCGCAGGACTACAAAATCGGCGTCCGGATGCGTTTTCTGCTCAATGATACCGCCGCCATTCTGCAATCCCTTCGGCATGGAAACTGGAGCGCAGGATTCTCCGGCCTTGCGGATTGCTTCCGGGCAAGGGAAGCCCTCTCCCGCAGGGACGACCCCGCGCCCTTCCGCCGTTATCTGAAAGGAACTCTGCTGAAACGATGAAGCTGCAACTGGATCTGCACGTTCATTCTGAATATTCACCGGATGGCCGTATGCCTCTAACGGAAATTGTCCGGCAGGCAAAAGCCGTGGGGTTGACCGGCGTGGCCATCTGTGACCATAACCGGACACTGCCCCGTCCGCTCCCGGAATTTTCGGACTTTCTTCTCATACCCGGTGTGGAGGTCTCCACGGAATACGGGCACCTGTTGGGATTGTTTGTTACGAAGCCGGTGCCTGCGGGGGAATTTCTCCCGGCGGTAGATGCCATCCATGCGCAGGGCGGTCTTGCGGTGTTGGCGCACCCCTTCGAGCGATCGACGGATGAGAGCCGATACGATGACATCGCGGCGCTGCTCGACGGCGTTGAAGTCTGGAATGCCCGGGCGGAACGAAAAAATCGCCGCGCAAACGCCATGGCGGACGAGCTGGCGCAGCGCTTCCGCCTGCTCCGCTTTGCCGGCAGTGACGCTCATGTACCGCGGGAGATCGGCCATGGAGCCGTTACACTGGAGGCAGAGGAGCTGTCGTTTTCCGCCGTTCGGAAAGCCCTGACCGGCGGTGGGCAGGAGCCATCCGGGATCCGAAGCCGGGCATGGTACGTTGCGCAAAGTCAGCTGTCAAAGCGGAAAAAGACCGATGCAGGGCCGGTTTCCTATCTGAAATGGGGACTTTTTGCCGGGAAATGCCTGCTGCAAGACTTGCTGGAACATCACGGAAAGGATGGAAAATGAGATGTCTTTGATCGTTAAAATCGGGAAAAAAGGCAAGAAACTCGTCAAAAAGCTGATCACTCCGGTGGAGGTACCTACGCTCAGCTATACCCGCCGCATTGAGCAGGTAAAAACGACGCGCCGGATCTGCGCCATGACGTTCGACGACGGTCCCATGGATCTGCCTGCCTCTCCCGACCGCTTCGGCGGGAAGTCTCTGACGGACGTTCTGCTGGATACGCTCTCGGAATACGGCGCCAAAGGCACCTTTGATGTCGTGGGCGATACCAGCCGGAACTATCCCGACGAGGCCGGCAAAGAGGGAAGTGCTGCCTGGGGCGGCATCCGATATGACCATTACCCCGATATTCATAAAGATGATCGGGGCGGTGTGGAGCACAATGACCGTCTGATCCGGCGAATGCTGTCTGAAGGGCACCAGATCAGCAATCACGGCTATCGCCACATTATCTTCGGCAAAAAGCCCTTTGTCTACGGGAAGCGTATTTATCTGGGAGAGCTGAAGCTGGCGGTGGAGGACATCCAAAAGCTCAATGGCGTGATGCAGGAGCGCTACGGTTATTCTGTCACCATGTCCCGCCCGCCTCACTATGTGGACAAGATGAACGGCGGCTTCACCAGCTACGATGTGTATGATACCGTAGGACTTCAGTATATGGCGGCCTCCTTTGACGGCGCAGGCTGGCTTCCGTCCGTGCTTCCCGATCCGGAAGCTGCGCTGGAAGCAGAAGTCAACGCCATGATCGAGCCCATGCGGAAAGCGCTGGAAAACGACCCCGACTTCTTCTGCGGGCAGATCATTTTCCAAAAGGACGGCTATAACATGAGCCGCCGCACCCCCATTGCCTTCGCGCTGGGGAAGCAGCTCTCGCTTTTGCAGGAATACGGCTATCAGGTCGTCACCGTGGAAGAGTTGGTGGCAGAAAGTCCCTTCGCTGACGTGGGCCGGGAGGATCCTCTGTTTGAAAAGCTCGCTGCGCTGCAATCTCAGCGGGCCATTGTCTATCGGGACAATAGGCTGCGGCTGGAAGCCCCCATGACCTGCGGAGAACTGGCCATGCTGCTTGCTCCCCGGGAGGAGGCCGTCTCCCGCCGTCAGGCGCGCATCCGCAAAAGCGGCAAAGCGGAGCCGCCCTACTGCGGCGCATTGGAATGGTGTGTGGAGCAGGGACTGCTTTCCGCCGGCGTCAAAGCCTCCGACCCGGTAAGGGCTTTGCCGGAGCAGCAGTTTGACGCCACAGATG
Source organism: Oscillospiraceae bacterium (assembly GCA_045617565.1). Classification (GTDB taxonomy): domain Bacteria; phylum Bacillota; class Clostridia; order Oscillospirales; family Oscillospiraceae; genus Hominicoprocola. The sequence goes on along the minus strand of JAZLIU010000178.1, from coordinate 8,229 downwards.
ATTTCACTCGCCGGGGCGTTTATGCCGCCTATCGGCTCCATTCCTGAAAAACACAGACTGCATATATGTTTTTCTCGTTTGGCACACCCGGTTTATCGCAGCTCGCTCCGTGACATAGAAATAAGCAGGCACCGAAAAGCTTTCGCTTTTTATGGTGCCTGCTTGCTTTTTACAGATGTTATTCTGCCCCGCACTGCAAGTGCGGTTGACAAAGTCGCCGCCCTTGCGCTAAAATAACAAAGGTCCGTATTTGCCCCGATAGCTCAGCTGGATAGAGCGTCCGCCTCCTAAGCGGAAGGCCAGCGGTTCGAATCCGCTTCGGGGTGCCAGGAAAAGACGTCGAAAGGCGTCTTTTTTTGTCCGCTTCTTGCACGAACGGTTTGAATATTTGTAATTTGTGTGTTATTATTAAACTGTTATATTATGAAAACAATCCGAAGTATCAAGCGGGGGATGATACGTATGCGTACGATGGGGAAAAGCACAGCCTGCCCGATGGCGGAACTAAGACCCGTGCTGTACGCGGCGTCAGTCGCCCCGCTCGCGGACGGCGAACGCTACGCGGCGGCATACGCCGCAGTTTCTCCGGCGCGGCGGGAGAAAATCGACAGTTTCCGCTTTGAAAAAGATAAACGGCTCTCCCTCGGTGCGGAGCTGCTGCTGCGCCACGCGCTGCGCGCCGAAGGATTGGGCACAGTGCCGATGCTATTTGACTGCGGCGCACAGGGGAAGCCGTACTTCAAAGACGGCGGCGTTTTCTTCAGCCTCTCCCATTCGGAGGAGCATGTGGTCTGCGCCCTCGCCCCCTTTGAGGTGGGCTGCGACGTGGAAAGAATCACGCCCATCGACCTGAACATCGCCCGCCGCTTCTTCTTCCGCAGCGAGTACGCCGACATCGCCGCGCAGACGACGATAGAGGCGCGAAACGACCTCTTTTTCCGCTACTGGACGCTCAAGGAGAGCTTCATGAAGGCCACGGGGCTCGGCATGAAGCTCCCACTCGACGCATTCAAGATCGTGCGCGCTTCGGAGATCACCGTGCGTCAGTCGGTGGATCCGCGGCAGTACAGCTTTGCGGAGTTTGACGAACTTTCCGGCTACAAGTGTGCATTGTGCACGGCGGGTGACTGCCGCGGCGCGGTGCTGCACACGGTCGATCTCGCGCAAGTCCTCTGACCCGCCGTCCACAGCCGCGACGGACGGTTGCACCGCAGCACAAATTCTGCTATACTGTAAGCAATTCAATAATAGGAGATGTATTCCATGGCAAAGAAACAATTTAAGGCGGAATCCAAGCGTCTGCTCGACCTGATGATCAACTCGATCTACACGCACAAGGAGATCTTCCTGCGCGAGATCATCTCCAACGCCAGCGACGCCATCGACAAGCTCTGCTACGTCGCCCTGACCGACGACAAGGTTGGCCTCAGCCGCGGTGATTTTAAGATCGACATCACCGTCGATAAGGACAAGCGCACCATCACCGTGTCCGATAACGGCATCGGCATGGATTTAACGGAGCTTGAAAACAACCTCGGCGTGATCGCGTCCTCCGGCTCCTATAAATTCCGTCAGGAAACGGCAGAGAAGAGCACCGATGACATCGACATCATCGGTCAGTTCGGCGTTGGCTTCTACTCCGCGTTCATGGTCGCGCAGGACATCACCGTGCTCACAAAAAAGTACGGCGCGGCGCAGGCGTACCGCTGGCAGTCCTCCGGCGCGGACGGCTACACGGTGAGCGAGTGCGAAAAGGACAGCGTCGGCACCGAGGTCATCATGCACCTCAAGGACGATACGGACGATGAGAAGTACAGCGAGTATCTTGATTCGTACAAGCTCTTTGACCTCGTCAAAAAGTATTCCGACTATATCCGCTACCCCATCCGCCTCGCCATGCCCCAGCAGCGCCGCAAGGCGGGCTCTCCCGACGATAAGCCCGAGTACGAGACCGTCGAAGAGGTCGGCACGGTCAACTCCATGACGCCGCTGTGGCAGCGTAAGCGCAGCGAGGTCAAGGACGAGGAGTATCAGAAGTTCTACAATGAGCTTGCCCACGAGTACGACAAGCCCGCGCGCGTCATCACCGTCGCCGCCGAGGGCAGCGTGACCTACAAGGCGCTTTTGTTCGTCCCCGGCTCCCGCCCGTTCAACTTCTACACGCAGGAATTTGAAAAGGGCCTGCAGCTCTACTCCGCGGGCGTGATGATCATGGACAAGTGCGATGCGCTTTTGCCCGAATATCTGCGCTTCGTGCGCGGCGTGGTCGACTCCCCCGACCTGAGCCTCAACATTTCCCGTGAGCTTTTGCAGCACGACCGCCAGCTCAAGGTCATCGCGGGCAACCTCGAAAAGAAGATCCGCGCCGACCTCGAAAAGTTCCAAAAGGAAGACCGCGAAAATTACGAAAAGTTCTACTTAAACTTCGGCCGCGCGCTCACGTTCGGCATCGCGGGCGAGGGCGGCGAAATGCGCAAGGACACACTCTGCGACCTTTTGATGTTCTACTCCTCCACCGAGAAAAAGCTCACGACGCTGCGCGAGTACGTCGACCGGATGCCGGAGAGCCAGAAGTGCATCTACTATGCCGCGGGCAGCGACGTCGCCGCCATCGACAACCTGCCGCAGACGGAGCTACTCAAGGACAAGCACTACGAAGTCCTCTACTTCACGGGCGAAGCGGACGAGTTCGTGGCGCAGATCTTGGGCAAGTACGCTGATAAGGAGTTCCGTTCCGTTGTCGACGGCGACCTCGGTCTCGACGATGCCGAGAGTGCAAAAATCGAGGAAAAGACGGAGCTGATGCAGTTCGTCAAGGACACGCTCGGCGACAGGATCAAGGACGCGAAAGCCTCCCACCGCCTCAAAACACACCCCGTGTGCATGACGGCGGGCGAGGGTCTGAGCTTCGAAATGGAGAAGTATTTCAAGAATTTTGACTCCCCCATGCCCATCAAGGCCGACCGCATTCTGGAGCTGAACACCGCCCACCCCGCTGTCGCGGCGCTCGAAGCCGCGCTGGAAAGCGACAAGGAAAAAGCGGCGAATTACGTCAAGATCCTCTACAATCAGGCGCTGCTCATCGCGGGACTTCCCCTCGAGGACCCGAGCGAGTACACCGACCTTGTCGCAGGGCTGATGCAGTAAAGCAAAAAAGAGCTGCCACTGGCAGCTCTTTTTCGTTCGTTACGTTTCCTCTGCGTTCAGATAGCTTTCCTCCGCCTCCTGCTGGGCGCGGATGAGAATATCGCGGGCCTGTCCGAAGTTTTGTCCCTCCAGCGCCTCCAGCGCGTCTGTGATCTGATTGAACAGGTGAAAATATAGGTTTTTGTAAAGCTCTTCCATGATAGCCGCCTCCTTTTTACGCCTATTATACTCAGATATTTATACATATTCAAGAAAAATCGCAAAAACTATACTTGAATTATCAAGTACAGAGAGGTTTTTGCGATGATAAGCTACGAACCGCTGTTCCGAACGATGAGGGAAAAAGGAATTACCTCCTATCGCTTGGAAAAGATGGGGTTTAATCGCTCCACTTATTACTCCATAAAAGTCGGAAACAGCATTTCTACAAATACTGTCGAACAGCTTTGCCGATTGCTGCACTGCCGCGTGGAGGACATTATCGAATTTATTGAGGACACATAGAGCCGGCTGCTTTGGCAGTCGGCTTTTTTCACCCTCGCCGCGTGCAGCGCGTATGCTGTCATACAGGCGGTATGCCGTCTGAATTTCTCCAAAGGCGCTGATTACCATGGGTCATTCCATCCACTGCGCCGCGCTCGGCACGGGATTTACGTTCCTGATGACGGCGCTGGGCGCGGCGACGGTGTTTTTCTTTGCCAAAGAGACGGACGCGAAATTTCAGCGCGCACTCATCGGCTTTGCCGCCGGCGTGATGACGGCGGCAAGCGTATGGAGCCTGCTGCTGCCCGCCATCGAACAGGCGGAGGGCGGCGCGTTGCCTGCGTGGCTGCCCGCTGCGGCGGGGATCCTGCTCGGGATGCTGTTTCTCGGCACACTCGATACCCTCTGCCCGAAGCTGCAAAAAAAGCCGCGCAGCGAGGCTTACCGGCAGAACGCGCTGCTCATCACCGCCATCACGCTGCACAACATCCCCGAGGGCATGGCGGTGGGGCTTTCGTTTGCCCTCGCCGCAAACGGAGAGGGACTTGCGGCAGCGTCCGCGCTGGCGCTCGGCATCGGCATTCAGAACTTTCCCGAGGGCGCGGCGATCTCGCTTCCGCTGCGGCAGATGGGCGCATCGCGTACCCGTGCATTCGCCGTGGGGATGCTCTCGGGCATCGTCGAGCCGATCTTCGGCATCGCGGTGGTGCTTGCGGCGGCGGGCATACGCTCGCTCATGCCGTGGATGCTGAGCTTCGCCGCCGGCGCGATGCTCTACGTCGTGGTGGAGGAGCTGGTGCCGCAGGCGCACTCGCGCTCGGGAACCTGCGGTTTCATCGGCGGCTTTCTCGTGATGATGGTGCTCGACGTGGCGCTGGGCTAAACAGCCGCCTGCGCGCATAGGATAGCGCGAGGTGATATTTCATGCAGATCTACGTCGTGAAAAACGGAGACGGCATTTCGAAGATCGCGGAGGACTACGGGGTGATCCCCGCGCTGCTCGCCGCCGACAACGGGCTCACCGTCAACACGCCGCTTGTCGTCGGGCAGACGCTCGTGGTACGCTTTCCCAAAACGGTGCACACCGTCTCAGCGGGCGAGACAATCTATTCCATCGCGCTGCAATACGGAATCGACACGGTGACGCTGTATCGCAACAATTATTTTCTGCACGGACTTCCCACCGTGCGCAGCGGCGACATCCTCGTGATCGACTATGCACAGGAGGAAAAGCTCGGCACCTTCGGCGTCAACGGCTACGCCTACCCCTACATCGGCATTGAGCAGCTTGACGCGACGCTGCCGTATCTGACGTATCTCACGCCGTTCACCTACGGCATTTCGGCGGACGGCGGACTGCTCCCGCTCAATGACGCAGAGCTGCTCGCCGCCGCGGGGCACTACCGCACGCTGGGGCTGATGCATCTCTCGACGCTCACGGAGGAGGGCGGTTTTTCCAACGACCGCTCGTCCGTGCTGCTGCGGAGCGAGGAAAATCAGGAGCGGCTCATCCTCGCCATCATCCAAAATCTGCGGCGCAAGAACTACTACGGGCTCGATGTCGATTTCGAGTTCGTCTACCCCGAAGAGCGCGAAGCGTACGCCGCGTTCATCACGAAGCTGCGCGAGCGGCTCAACCCGCTCGGCTATCCCGTCCTCGTCGCGCTCGCGCCGAAAACGAGCGCCAGCCAAAAGGGACTGCTCTACGAGGCGCACGACTACCGGCTCCTCGGCGAGGCGGCAAACGCGGTGTTCCTCATGACCTATGAATGGGGCTACACCTACGGTCCCCCGATGGCGGTCGCGCCGATCCCCTCCGTGCGTGCGGTACTCGACTACGCCGTGACCGAGATCCCGCGCGACAAGATTTTCATGGGTATCCCGCTCTACGGCTACGACTGGACGCTGCCGTTCCAAGCCGGTGCAAGCAAGGCGGAATCGCTCTCGCCCCGCCGCGCGCTGGAGATCGCGCTGCAATACGGCGCGGAGATCGAATACGACGAGGAATCGCAAGCGCCGTATTTCTACTACACTCCGCGCTCGGGACGGCAGCACGTTGTGTGGTTCGAGGACGCGCGCTCCATGCGCGAAAAACTGCGGCTTCCGGCGGAGTACGGCTTTCAGGGCGTCGGTTTCTGGAACCTCATGCGCGAAATGCCGCAGCTCTGGCCGCTGCTCGACAGTCTGTATAACATCGAAATACTCGGATAGCAAAAAAGACTTGCGGATTTCTCCGCAAGTCTTTTTTCAACTGCTTACTGAATTTCAAGGCGTCTGGCGTTGGAGACCGTCATGTCCTTCTTGGGCATCGTCAGCTTCAGCACGCCGTCGGTGTACTCCGCCTTCATGTCGTCGGCACGGACGGCGCCGATGTCGAACGAGCGCTGGTAGCTGCCATAGCTGCGCTCGCAGCGCATATAGTTCTTGTCCTTTTCCTCGCACTCGCTGTGGCGCTCGGCGCGGATGGTCATGGTGTCGCCGTCGAGGTCGATGTGGATGTCCTCCTTCTTAAAGCCGGGCAGATCGGCTTCGAGCAGGAAGCTGTCACCCTTGTCCTGAATGTCGGTGCGGAATTCGCCGAGCGCGCCGCCGGAGAAAAAGCCGCGATCGCCGAAAAACGCGCGTTCCAGATTTTCCATTTCGCGGAAAGGATCGTAGGCGGCCATGCCGCGATTGCTGTGAAACGGTCTGAGTTCAAACATAGTAAATACCTCCAAAATTTATTCTAACCGTTGCCGGTTGGTGTACGTTGTTTCCTTTTGATGGTATCAGTTTACCCAGAACCTATGAACAAAAATACATCTTTCCGTGAACGAATCGTGAATTTTAGCACTCTATGTGCGCGAGTGCTAAAATGGGTTACAAAACAGGAACAATTTCGACTTTCGACTGGACAAACGGGGCGCTTTCTGCTAAGCTTATGTAAACTAAGAATAGTGGAGGCATATCCCCATGAAACGAATGACAGCGCTGCTGCTTGCGGCGATGCTGCTATTGAGCCTTCTGACCGCCTGCGGCGCAGAAAACACACCCGTGCAGGATACCGAACCCCCTGCAGAGAACACAGAGGAAATCGACAGCACGTCTGAGAACGAAACGCCGCCGGTCGAGCAGCCGCCCGCCGACCCCTACGACGCGGTGAAAACCTACTGGTCAGCCGATCAGCTTACACAGGCATGGGAACCCGATCAGGCGGTGGAGCATCTTTTCTTCCACCCGATCATCGCGTTCCCCAAGTGGGCATTCTATGAGTGCGGCGCGAGCCAGTCCCAGCGCTACGGTCTCGACGACTGGATGTGTACGGTCGATGAATACAATAAGATTTTAGACGAACTCTACAAGCGTGACTATATCCTCGTCGCGATGGAGGATATTTGGAGCGAGGTGACGGACGAAACGGGGACGCACATGGTGCGCAACACCCTCATGCTTCCCGAGGGCAAAAAGCCCCTCGTCATCTCCTTTGACGACGTGAATTACTACCCCTATATGCTCGAAGAGGGCTTCACGAGCAAGCTCGTCCTCGGCGACGACGGCGAGATCTGGGCAGAATGCTGGAACCCGTACACGAACGAAACGTCGCTGACCAAGGAATACGACGCGACGACCATTCTCGATACCTTCGTCTACGAGCATCCCGATTTCTCCCTCAATGGCGCCAAGGCGATCTTCTCGCTCACGGGCTACTACGGCATCCTCGGCTATCGCACGCAAAACGACCGCGACATCGCACTCGATTCGCCCGATCGCCCCGCCTTTGAAGCCTACCGCGCCGCCGAGATCGAGGCGGTCAAGCCCGTCATCGCACGCTTAAAGGAAACCGGCTGGACGTTCGGCTCCCACACCTGGGGACACATCCGTCTTGACAGCAAACCGCTCCAGACCGTCATCAACGACACCGAGCGCTGGGCGGAGGAGGTCGGCAGCCTCGTGGGGGAAACGAACATTTTGTTCTATCCGCACGGCGGCCGCCCCGACGGGGACGACTGGAAAAAGACCGGCGAGCGCTTTAAGTACCTGCAGAGTCAGGGCTTCCGCGTGTTCGCCAGCGTCGGCATCAACTCGTTCAGCGCGATCAAGGAGGACATTTCCGCCGTCATCTGCGACCGCCTGCATCCCGACGGGACGACATTCCGCCACGCCCGCAACCGCTATCTGCAATTCTACGACGCCAAGGACATTATGGACATCTCTGTGCGTCCTGACCTCGGCGTGGACTGGTAAAGGAGAAGTATCATGACAGAGCAGAAATTAAAGGAGCTTGCGATCTCCATGCTGGATCGCGCGTATATCCCCTATTCCCACTTCCCCGTCGGTGCCGCGCTCGAGTGTGAGGACGGGTATGTTGCCACCGGCTGCAACATTGAAAACGCAAGCTACGGGCTCGCCATCTGCGCCGAGCGCACGGCGGCGGTCAAGGCAGTGAGCGAAGGGCACACAAAGTTCAAGCGCACCGTCATCGCCGGCCGTAGCGACGATTTCTGCTATCCCTGCGGCGCGTGCCGCCAGTTCCTCTACGAATTCGGCCCCGACATGGAGGTCATCTGTCTCAACAAAAACGGTGAGGCGAAGAAGATGAACATTAAAGAACTGCTGCCC
>JAZLIU010000177.1:0-7192 GCA_045617565.1 Oscillospiraceae bacterium | reverse complement strand
GCTCCGCCATGCCCGCCAGCGGCCACGAAGCCGCATCGCGCCCGATGTGGGCCCACGGGATCTGGAACACCGTGCCCATGCTGACGCGGATGGCCCTGCGGTACAGAGGATCGGTGCAGCCCCGGGTGAGCAGCACCGCGTCCATACTCAGTGCGGCGGCAGAGCGGAAGATCGCCCCCAGATTGGTGGGATTCATGACGTTTTCCAGCACGGCGATGCGCCGGGCGCTGCGGCACAGGGTCTGCACCGACGGTTCCGGGCGGCGGCGCATGGCGCAGAGGGTGCCCCGGGTCATGGGAAAGCCCGTGAGCTGCCGCAGCACCTCCATGGGCCCGACGTAGACCGGGATCTCCGGGCACCGGCGCAGGATCTGCCGCTCCTCGGCAGCCTCCGTCCGGCTTTCCTCCATCAGAAGCGACACCGGCACATAGCCTGCATCCAGCGCGCGCAGGATGACCTTGGGGCTTTCCGCGATGAACAGTCCCTCATCGGGGCGCTCGCGATTGACGAGCTGATTTTCCGTCAATCGCGCGTAAACGTCCAGCTCACGCGCCGAGAAATCCGTGATTTCAATGATATTTGCCATTGTATCACCTGCAAATCCATGTTTGTTATATTGATTATAGCAACAAGCCATCAGATTTTCTACCAAAATCTGATGGCTTGTTGTAATTTGTGGTCACTTGGGATACGGGATACTTCAAGTTCGCATGGGGTGGGTTTGGGAGGGGATGGGAGTCCCCTCCCAATGTATTTGATTCATTCGCGCCACAGGCGCGTCACCGAAAAAGAGACAGCCTTTCGGCTGTCTCTTTTCATGGTGGAGGCGGCGGGAGTTGAACCATCTCCGAAAATATCTTTGATGTACTTTCCCTTGTGATTTCAATATATTCCTCACGCATTTTTGTCGTTTTCGTACTCCAAAAACAGCATCAATATAATCCGAGTGTGTACTTTCCTGTGTACTCCTCTTGCGTGCTTTTACCATACGCCCCCAGCGGCGCATTTGTCAAGGTTTTTCAACAGGGACGAAGGTATCTCCTCCGTCCCTGTTTCCGCTTATCTCGGCAGCTCCAGCGCCGGCAGTTCCAGCTTCTTCAACTCCGGCAGTTCCAACTTCGGCAATCCAAGCGCCTTTCCGCCGCGCCACGGTGCCTCGTTGATCGTTTTCTCGGAATACCCCTGCTGCAGATACAGCACGTCCTTCTGCTCGTCCGGGATGTCCATGGCGTCAATGGCAGCGAGCACCTTCTCCTTTTTGGAGCCGGAGATGCTGTTCCCGTTCGCGTCCTTGTCGGCTTCAATATCTCTTGTTGCGAAGTAGAAGTCGAAATAGTCGTCGAAGTCCACGCCCTCCGCGTTCGCTTCAGCGGCCTTTTCGTAGACCTTCTTATTGTAGGTCTGCAAGGCATACGCCGCGCCGAATACCTCCCTGTTTGCTTTGAGGTAGGCATCGTCTACGCGGTCGTCCTCGTCTCCCGCCGACGCCTCATAATAGAACTTTGCCGCGTCCGCGTACTGCTCAAGCGTATCGAGTGCGCTCTTCTCCGCCGCGTTCCTAATCTTGTACTGTGCGTCGAGAAGCTCTTTCTTCTCCTCCCCGCTCAGCGTCGCGTCCGCTTCGATCTCACGGATGGCCGCGTTGATCTCGCTCACCGCGCTGCTCTGCTTGTTGAACCAGCGATAGGCAACGGCATCCGCGCCAGTTGCACCCTTTCCGTTCTTGGCAAACGTCAGCTCGTCGAGCTTGTCGTAGAAGTCCCCCGACAGGCGGTTGTTCGTCGTGCTGTCGACTACGAAGGCATTGACGAACGGACTCGTCTCCGCCGCCACCGTCATCATCGGCAGGATCACGTCGCCGGCAAAGCCCGTGTACTGGTCGAGGATGTAGTTGATCTTCTTCGGGCTCAGCCCCAGCGTTTTCCCCAGCCACTTGCTCAGCTCGTCCGTCTTGGCGTCGTACCGCTCCGCCGGCGCGTAGTTCTGCAGGCGCTGGCTTTCAATGTCCCCGCCGTACCACGTCGTTCCCGGATTTTTCGGATTGAAAAGATGCGCGTTCGTCACCACCGCAAGGATATTGTTTTGCGCCGGATTCGCCGGCAAGAGGTTATCTGCCGCCGTACTGAGAATGTACCGCGCGTCGATCTCTTCGCCGCTCATTTTGGTTACCGCCGCATTGCCGAGCGTGCCCAAGGTGGACATTGCGCGTCCTTTTGGGATCTTGAACCACTTATGGTCTCCGATCGGGAACAGATAGTTCTGATCCTTCACCTCGTCCTTGAGCTCGTCCCAGTCGTCCCGGTCGCCGAACAGCAGCTCTCCTACAAGCCGTGGTGCTACGCCCAGGATGACGCACTTGATTACGAGCTTCGTCCAGTCCTTTGCGCCCTTCGTCTCCGTGAACAGCCGCACGTTTTTGGACAGGCCCTGCATCCCCGCATTGAAGAACGGCACGTACCGGTTCCACGAACGTGCGATCGTTCCGCTGCGGCCGAAGTTGACGGTCACGTCCGCCGCGTTGTGCATTGCCTGCATCAGCGTGTCCATACTCGCGCTTTCAAGCCCTCCGGCCTTCTCCACAGTCGCCATGAACTCCGCCAGTCTCGGCGCCTGCTCGATGGCGTTATTGAGCGTCTCGATGCGCCCCACGGTCTTCTCCGCGAGCTTGCTGCGCTTCTCCGTGTTTCCGGTCTCGTAGTCAAAGAAGCTCGTATAGGTCCCGCCGAGCGCCTTGTAGCGCTGCCAGTATTTCCCATTCGTGCTGATCTCCCTCGCCGCTCGCGGGAACTGTGCGGCAAATGCCTTTGCGTCCTTGCTGTAAAGCCCCGCGTCCTGCAAGTCCTTGATCGGGTTGCGGATCATGAACGTCGGACTCATGGAGGTGCACAGCTTCTTGAACAGATCCACCACCCGCCTTGCGCCCTTTGCAAGCCTGTTGTTAGAGACTTCATCCGGCGTCAGTGCCTTAATTCCCTCGTAAAGCTCCGGCGACACGGTAATGTCGTACCGCTTCCCGTTCGACCGCACGGTAAAGGTGTTTGTGATATTGGTGAAATCGTACTGCTCGGCTTTTTTCGCGTCAACAAACGCATCCGCGCTGAATCCGTTCTCCGTTTCTTCCACATGGCGCAGGTGTTCTTTTGCTGCCTTCGACCGCTCCGCGCTGAGCAGTCTCTGTCCGAAGCGGTTTTTGCTGCCCTCGCGCACCACGCTCATTGTCTGATCGGCGAGCGCCTTGTGCAGTGGGATGAGCTTCTTGTCGCCGCCCTTCGCCTGCTTGATCGTGCTGCCGATCTGCACAGCCCTCTCGTCCATCTGCAGCGGCGTTTTCTCGGTCACGCGGAACGTCGGTACATAGTGCGGATAGATTTGCTCGATGTACTTTCTCTGTTCCTCCGTGATAAGCCCGCTGTCCACGCGGTACTGCATGAGGTTGCGCGCATAGGCGTACACGTCCTCGGCAAGCGTCTCAAACTCCGGGTGCTCGCGCAGGAGCTTGTCCGCCTCCGCTTTGCTCTCCTCGGCGTCCCACCCGAAGCCGAATACCGGCTTGTTCTTCGTGTTTTCCGCTTTTCGCAGTTCACGCAGCAGCCGCAGGTACTCTTTCGCCTCGACGTTGTAATCGCTCCACTCGTCCTGCGCCATCTCTTCAAGCTGATACTGCTCGTACATCAGAAGCTCCGGATTGTTGGTTTTGAACTCCTGCATGGCAGCCGCCGCCTTGTCGACGTTTTCCTGGCTGTACCGGCTCATGCGGTCCACGTTGTGTCGGTGGAAGAGATAGGTCTGGAACAGATCGTAGTAGTTTTCTCCCTTTGCGCGGATCGGCTCAAAGATATCGTTGAGGCTTTTTCCGACGGTCTCGCCCTTCACGTTGGTCTGCGCGGTGGTAATCATATTGAGTGCCGCGTTGGATGATGCGCGCGCCATGTTGAAGTACGGATACAGCGCCTTATCTCCCACGGCCTTCCCGATCTCGCTCACCGCGTCCGCGCTGTCGATCCACTTGCGCCGCAGTGTCGCCCCGAGGTCTTTTACGGACTCCTTGAAGGTTTTTTCTTCCTTTTTTACCTCCGCCGTCACGAGATCTGCGGTGTCTGCTTTCTCCGGCGCTTCTCGGATCATGGTCGCCTGCTTTCCGTACATCTCAAAAAGCTCGTCCAGATCTCTGCGTTGCTGTTCGTAATCCGTATCGGTCATTTCCACCGGTTTGTTTGCCTCCCGCTCCGCCGCTTCCTCCTCTGCGGTCTTGATCCGGATGCGCTCAAACTCGCTCTGTTCGCTTCGCTCATTAGCTTCCGTGTTAATTTCTTCTTCTCCGCGCGGCATTACTGCGTTGTAGCTCTTGACATTTCCGCCGCTTTGGGGCATACTATCTATAGAAGAACTTTGCGACGGCACGCTTCGGGCGTTATGTGCAGGGTCGCTCGAAAGGGCGGCATTGTAGTACTCCGTATCTTGCGAGTTCTTCTTTTTTTGTATAAACAGCGTATCTGTCTGAATCGAATGCGTTCCATCCGATACTGCCTGCGCTGTAACATAGTTGTTCCCGATCTGCTTCTCAAAAAGAAGCACCGCTCTTCCTCTCTCGTCTTTCCTTTCTGAAAGCGTCACATTGTCCGGGCTTGCAAGAACCTGCGTCAAAAGCGCCGCGTTTTCCTCCGTCAGCGCGACTTGTCCGCGCACCTCCTCCGTCGTGGCGTCTCCGTGGTGCTTGAACATATGCCGCACGGCGTCGCTCGGCAAAATCGCGTTGTAGCCCGTGATGTTGACGCCGGTCTGCGCAAGTACCTGCTGCGCGGTGCTGTCCGAAATCTTCCCGAGGTACGCGCGTTCCGTGCTGTTTTTGTTGGTCAGCGCATTGCGAATAAATTCCACCGTCTCCGCCACCGTGGAGACGATTTTATTTTTCTTCCCGCTTGAAAGGTTTTCAATTTCTCTCTGTGTCAGCGCACCAAGTCCGTTTTCGTTTTTTACCGGATATTCAAGCTCTCGCGCTACATCAGTGGTTGTTGCGTTTTCCGCAACATCCGTCTGCGCTTCCGTGCCTGTTGGCAGCGGGAGCGCTTTTCTTTCGCCGATCCCGCCAATCACGCCCAGCGCACCGCCGACCGCCGCGTCATAGATTGCCCCCGTCAGGTCGAAGCTTGCGTCTTTGTCGTAGGTCGCCCGCTGTAACATCGGCTGGAAAATATCCTCGATGAACTCTTCTCCGCCTTCGGAGATGGCATTGATCGCCGCGCGGCCCACCGCCGTCTGCTGCATCTTCTCCACAGCCTCCGTGATAGCCTTGGTCACGCCCTTGTCGCCGAACTTTTTGGCGACCGCCGACGCGAGCGTCGATTTGCCGAACGCCTTGCGCATCAGCTTCGATGTGTTTGCGATCTGCTCCGTCGCAATGCTCAATGCCGCGCTTCCCGCGCCGTAGGCAAGCTGCTGCCCCAGCGTTGCGCCGCTCTTCCGTGCCTCCTGCGTGCTCCCGCCGAATACCCTTGCCGCCATCGGCGCAAGCGCTCCTGTGCCGCCCAGCGCGCCCAAAGCGATATCTCCTGCCATCTGTGCGCCCGCCACGCCGAGATCTACTGCAAAGCGACCGACGCCACCGAGCCCCTGCTTCGCTCTCTCTGCATCCGCCGCGGACGATTCCTTGAGCTTGTCCGCCGCCGTCTGGATCTCTTTTGCCTTCGTCTCCGACTCCTTCGAGCCGCCGAGCTTGACGGAGTATCCCTCTTTCCCGAGCGATACCGTGCCGGACGTGTCGCCCATGCGCTCCTTTGCCGCGCGGTACCTTGTGTCGATGTCCTGCAGCGTGCCGAGGATGTTCACGCTGTCTCCCAGCGTTCCCTTCCCCGCCGCCGCCAGCGTTTTCCCCGCGCGTTCAAAGATCGTCGGCTCCTTCTCGGAAACGCCGACAGACGGGAGCGGCAGCGCCGCCCTCGTCTGTTCGCTTACCGGATGATTCCCGATCCCGTACTTTTTCAAAATGTCGTCTTTGCTCGCGCTCGTTTTCGTCGCACTGACGCCGTACTTTGCAAGGATGTCATCTTTCATGCTCATATTGCTCTCCTTTTAGTGTGCGTACTGAAGCTCAAGGCTGATTGCAACCGTCTGCGGCAGCACGCCCTCCGCGCTGTATCCTCTGATGACTTGCTGGATTTCTTCCGCTGTAGCTCCCGCCGCCCTCAGCGCCTGTACTTCTCTGACAATGTCCTCCTGCGTTTTAGCTCCCGTTCCGGTCGTCCCCGCATTGAGCGCCACCGGTCCGTTCCCCGCCGCAAGCGGATTGGCTGTCGGTACGCTGATTTTGTATACAGAGAGCACCGTTTCCATCGGAAGCCCGCTGTAGCCCTCGATGATCCGGCGCACACTTTCATCCGCGTACCCATTCGCCGCTGCCTGCAACGCCGTCTGGTATTGGTCCTCGGTATACTTTATCGTCGGCGTCTTCGTAGTCCCCTGATATGTCGGCACGATTTTTGCCGCGTCCGCTGCGGCCTTGAGCTGCTGTGCGGTACCCATGTCGAGCCCCGCCGTGGTCAGCATATCGCTCGACGGCATCACACCGCTCTCCAGCATGGAAAGCGCCAGCGCATAGGCGCGACTCTGCGCTGCCGCCTGGTCTTCCTTCTCCTGCTGCTGCTTCATGTTCTCCTGCTGCATGAGGATCTGGAGCGCCTGATTGTAGCTATCGAGGTTTTCCTTTGTCCGGTTATACAGCGTTTCCGCCGCCTCCAGATTGCCGGTGAGCTGCGTGTCCGTGATCCCCCGCTCGATCTCTCCGATCGCCTTGGCTCGTGCTTCCTCGCCCTGCCGAAGGCCTTCTTCATAGGCAGTGTTCAACCCAAGCAGTGTGCTTTCCGCCGCGCCTCCAGTCAGCCCCGCCGCCGCCATTTGCTGCTGGATGTTCTTTTTGTTCTTCTCTCGGTTGATGTAGAGCTGACGCTGCAACGCATCGTAGCTGGTGTTGACGTCGCCCTTCTGCGTGTTCAGCCGTCCGATCCCCGCTTCCACCGCCGCGATCTTCGCCTGTCGCTCCGCTTCCGCCGCCTGATTGAGCGCACCGTTCTGTGCGTACAGGGACTGCAGCTGCGACTGCAGCTGTGCAAGGGAATCGTTCTGCCGCTCCTGCGCGGCGATGTAATCCAGCGCCCTTTTGTATGTGTCGTCCGTGCGGTATTTCTCTAAAGTCGGA
>JAZLIU010000176.1:0-11455 GCA_045617565.1 Oscillospiraceae bacterium | reverse complement strand
TGGCAGTGATAGATGTCACCGCTGACACCGGAGAGGCCAACCGCCTTGCCGCCGAGCTTGTTGATGAAGCCGACGAGCTCGGTGTTGACCTGACCGACGAGCACCATCTCGACTACGCGCATAATGTCCGCAGACGTATAGCGCAGGCCGTCGATGAATTTGACGGGGATGTCCAGCTTGTCGAGCATCTTGTTAATGCCGGGGCCGCCGCCGTGGCTGAGCACGGGCTTGAGACCGAGGAGCTGGAGCATGACGATGTCATGCATGACAGCGTCCTTGAGCTCTTCGTTGATCATGGCGTTGCCGCCATACTTGATGACAACGATCTTGCCCTGATACTTCTGGAGGTACGGCATCGCCTCCATGAGGGTTTCGACTTTGTTTGCTACATCGCTCATGGGTGAGTCTCCTTGTCGTTTATTAGGTGCGGTAGTCGCCGTTGATCTTGACGTAATCGTAGGTCAGGTCGCAGCCCCAGGCCTTGGCGGAGCAGTCGCCCTGATAGAAGCGAACGATGACGGTGATGTCATGCTCGGTGAGGACCTTCTTGGCGAGGTCTTCGTCGAAATCGGTGCCGAAGCCATCCTGGAAGACGACCACTTCGCCGGCAGCGCTCTTGATGATGCAGTCCGCGCGGGTGGGATCGACGTCAGCGCCGGAGTAACCGGCAGCCGCCATGATGCGGCCCCAGTTGGCGTCACGACCGAAGACGGCAGCCTTGAAGAGCATGGAGCCGGCAACGGACTTGGCGACGAGGCGGGCATCCTTCTCGGTGGGCAGACCGTAGGACTCGACCTCGATGAGGTGCGTTGCGCCCTCGCCGTCGGAAGCGACGCGGCGGGCAAGGTCGGTGCAGATGGAGAGAACGAGGTCGGCGAGCGCCTGCTTATCCTCTTCGGTCTTGACTTCCACGCCGGAAGCGCCGTTGGCGAGCAGGAAGATGGAGTCGTTGGTGGAGGTATCGCCGTCGACGGTGAGCATATTGAAGCTCTTGTCCACTGCGGCGGAGAGCATCTTCTGAAGATCCGCGGGTTCCGCCTTGGCGTCGGTGGTGACGTAGACGAGCATGGTGGCCATGTTCGGGTGGATCATGCCGGCGCCCTTTGCCATGGCGCCGATCTTGACCGTGCCGGAGGAGAGCTGCAGCTCATAGGCGCACTCCTTGCGGACGGTATCGGTGGTCATGATGGCATAGGCGGCTTCGCTGCCGTTGTCGGGGCTGAGAATGGGCACGCAGCGGCGAACGCCCTCGAGCACCTTCTCAACGGGGAGACGCTGGCCGATGACGCCGGTGGAGCTGACGAACACTTCGTCCTCACCGAGACCGAGCAGCTTTTCCGCTTCACGCTCGACCGTCAGCGCATCCTCGATGCCCTGAGAGCCGGTGGCGGCGTTGGCGTTGCCGGAGTTGACGACGACAGCGCGGGCCTTGCCCTTCTTGAGGATCTCGCGGTCAAGGATAACGGGAGCCGCGCAGAACTTGTTCGTGGTGAAGCAGGCCGCGCAGGAGCAGGGCTGCTCGGAGTAAAGGATCGCAACGTCGGGCTTTTCATTGGCACGCTTTTTAATCGCGGTGTAGACCGCGGCAGCGCTGAAGCCCTTGGGGGTGGTGGCACCGCCCGGGATCGCCTTGATGTTAGCCATGTGGGTATCTCCTCTCAAAAATTATATATATGATCTTTCGCTGTGATTACGGGAACATCGGGGGATACAGCAGGCCCGTGGTCTCGGGCAGTCCCATGATGAGGTTCATGTTCTGGATGGCCTGGCCGGCAGCGCCCTTACCGATGTTGTCGATGACGGAGGAGACGATCAGGCGATGGGTACGCTGATCGAAGGTCGGGGTCATCTCAACGAAGTTGGAGCCGTAAGCCCACTTGGTCTGGACGGGCTGGCTGGCGGGGAACACCTTGACGAACGGCTCGTCCTTGTAGAATTCCTTGTACATCTCGTACACTTCTTCGTTGGTGTAGTCCTTGTCGCAGGTGGCATAGATGGTGACTTCGATGCCGCGGACGGAGGGGATGAGGTGCGGCTGGAAGTTGATGTACTGCCAGGTCTCGGGCTTCATGAGATCCTTGCCGGTCATGTAGGCGATGTTCTGCTCGATCTCGGGGGTGTGGCGATGACCGCCGCCGAGCGCGTAGGCGCAGAAGTTGTTCTCAGCTTCGGTGAGAAGCTTGTTGGTGGCGGGACGACGGCCTGCGCCGGTGTAGCCGCTCTTGGAGTCGACAACGATGGTGTTCTCGACAATGTGACCGGCCTTGAGCATGGGCTGGAGGCCGAGGGTGGTGGCGGTGGGATAGCAGCCGGGGTTGGCGATGAGCTTCTTGCCCTTGGCCTGCTCGCGGTTCATTTCGGGCATGGAATAAACAGCCTCATAGGTCATCTGGGGATTGGGATGCTTGTCGGCATACCACTTCTCCCAGACCTTGACGTCACGGAAGCGGATGTCAGCGCCGATGTCGATGACGCGGGAACCTTCGGCAAGGATGATCTCAGCCCAGTGAGCGACCTGACCGGAGGGGACCTGAACGAGAACGACGTCACTGTTCTTGGCGGTCTCGCGGACGTTTTCGTCGGTGAGGTCCATGATCTCCTGATCATAGAAACCGCGAAGAGCCGGATGATGCTCGCAGATCTTCTGACCAACGCCGAAGGAGTCAAGCACGTTGACGAGCTTGCCCTCGGGATGAGCGACCATCATGCGCAGGACTTCGCCGCAGACATAACCGACGGCGCCGATAGCGGAATAACGAATCATGATTTCTTCCTCCTCATTTGTTTTGACTGCGGTTCGTCAGCCGCAGCCGGGTTCATGGAAAAATTATACTGAAAATATTGCATTTTCATCTTTGGTATTGTATAATCAGCACAGCTTTTTTGAAAGCGAATTTATTTTTTGCTTACTATTCCAAAATGGAATGAATTTGCGAAAGTCGGTGTAGAAATGAGCATTCGAAAGTATATTGCGTACCTGCGCACGATCGAGACCGGCAGCATCACGCAGGCCGCCAGCGAGCTGGGCTACACACAGTCCGCCGTCAGCAAGATGATCTCTGATCTGGAAGCTGACTGGGGCTGTACGCTGCTTACGCGCAACCACTCCGGCATTGAGATCTCGTCCGACGGTATGGTGCTGCTGCCCACGATCCGCGAGATCATCAAGGACTATGAGGATCTGAACTTTGCCGTCTCCGAGCTGCACGGAACACAGGCGGGCACACTGCGCATCGGCAGCTTCACGAGCTTTTCCACGAGCGTTCTGCCCGCCATGCTGAAATCGTTCCACGAGAAGTATCCGAACATTCAGGTCCAGCTGCTCAACGGAGAATACAACGAGATCTCCGACTGGCTGCGCCGCGGCGTGGTGGACTGCGGCTTTCTCGCGATGCCGACTTCCAACGAGTTTGACACGTCGTTCCTCCTGCGCGATTCGTTCGTTGCCATCCTCCCGCTCGATCACCCGATGGCAAGCGAACCGGTTTTCCCCCTCTCGCAGCTTCCCAACGAGTGCTTCATCGGTCTCAAGGAAATCCAGGACTACGAGATCAACCGTTTCCTTGACCAGTCGAATATATTGCCGCGCGTTACCTACGATGTGACCAGCGACTTTGCGCTCCTTTCGATGGTCGAGGCGGGGCTCGGCATCAGCATCGTGCATGAGCTGATCCTCCAGCCCAGGCGCTACAAGGTCGCCTGTCTCCCGCTCGATGTCAGCCAATCCCGCGACATCGGCATCGCAGTCAAGCGCGACATCGTCCCCTCGACCATCACGCGGCTTTTCACCGAGCACGTCATCGCCGAGGCGAAAAAGCTCCCGTCTTCAAACTAAGCCCGTGCAGAAAGCGCGGAAGGGAACACTTCCCTTCCGCGCTTTTTATCTAAATGATTATTCTTCCGTTTTCTTTCCGCCGAGCGTGACGATGACCACCGCGGCAAGAATCATGGCGCTGCCGAAGAGCGAACGTGCGCTCAGCACATCATGCAGAACTACCACGCTGCCTATCGTACAGACGATGGGTTGAAATGTGCCGAGGATCGACGTCATCACAGAACCGATCCGCTCGACCGCCATTACCTGCGTCAGTACAGCAAGCATCGCAAAGAGTCCGGCGGCAACGAGCAGCCATACGGCATTGGCGTTGACGCTGACAAACAGCTTCCCTGCCGCAAGATTGTAGAGTGCTAACACAAGGGAGTCAAAAAAGCTCAGGAGCATCGTGAATAGTACCGCATCCATCTCGCCGAGCTTTTTGCGTTCGATCCACAAGTAATATGCCGCAAACGCCACTGCGGAAAGAATCGCAAGGCACACCGCACCGAATGCGTTTTTCGGCAGCACCGCGTTGTCACACAGCAGCACCACGCCTGCAAGTGAGAGGATCAGCGCCGTGACCGCTCTGCGCGTGACACGCGTGCGAAAGAGAAGCACGCTCAGAAGCATCACGAACAGCGGATAGGTGTAATGCAGCGAAATTCCGATTCCGGCGGGCAGCGTATCGAGCGCCGTGTAGATCAGGATCGAAGAGGACGAGAGCACAACGCCTGCAAGGAGCATACGGCGCAGAAACTGCGGTGTAATGCGATGTTTGCGCAGGCGTGGCAGCGCAAATGGCAGGAGCAGAACTCCGGCAAAAAACATCCGCACCATCATGCTGAACAGGCTCGGCACGGCGCCGAAGCGTGAAATAAAGAGAATGATAACGGAAATGATGCCGTAAAACGCACCCGATGCGATCGCCAGCAGATAACCGCCGAGCTGTCTCATCTTTCCGCCTTCTTTCAAAAATCGTTTTCTTTCGGTTTAGTTCTTTCCCGCGGTGGAGCGCAGCGTCACGTCGTGGTAACCGCCCTCGACGATGCTCGTGGCGGACACGACGGTCAGCTTGGCATTCTTCTGGAAATCGGGAATGTTCAGAACGCCGCAGTTGCACATGGTCGAGCGCACCTTGTAGAGGCTCTTGGCGACGTTGTCCTGCAGGGAACCCGCATACGCCACATAGGAGTCCACGCCCTCTTCAAAAGCAAGTCCCGTCTTGCCGCCGAGGTCGTAGCGCTGCCAGTTGCGCGCACGGTTGCTGCCTTCGCCCCAGTACTCCTTGACATACTGACCGTTGACGAGGAGCTTCGCCGTGGGGCTTTCGTCAAAGCGGGCAAAGTAACGACCGAGCATCAGGAAGCCCGCGCCCATCGCGAGCGCGAGCGTCATGTGGTAGTCGTGGACGATGCCGCCGTCGGAGCAGATGGGGACGTAAACGCCCGTCTCCTTAAAGTCCTCGTCGCGCGCCGCGGCGACCTCGATGAGTGCCGTCGCCTGTCCGCGGCCGATGCCCTTGGTCTCGCGCGTGATGCAGATGGAGCCGCCGCCGATGCCGACCTTGACGAAGTCCGCGCCGCACTCGGCGAGGAAGCGGAAGCCCTCGCGATCGACCACATTGCCCGCTCCGATCTTGACGGTGTCGCCGTAGGTCTCACGGATGTATTCGATGACGCGCTTCTGCCACACGGAGTAGCCCTCGGACGAGTCGATGCACAGCACGTCCGCGCCCGCTTCGAGCAGCGCCGGCACGCGCTCGCGGTAGTCGCGGGAGTTGATGCCCGCGCCGACCAGATAACGCTTGTCCTCATCCTGCAGGCTCAGCGGATGCTCCTTGTGCTCGGCATAGTCCTTGCGGAACACGAAGTACAGCAGATGATCGTTGTCATCGACGATCGGCAGCGCGTTGAGCTTGTGATCCCAGATGATGTCGTTGGCTTCCTTGAGTGAGGTGGAGGCCGGCGCCGTGATGAGCTTTTCGCGCGGCGTCATGAATTCGTGCACGGGCGTGTCCGTCTCCATGCGGCTGACGCGGTAGTCGCGGCTCGTAACGAGGCCGAGGAGCTTGCCGTTGGGCGTTGCGTCCGCGGTGATGGCGATGGTGGAAAAGCCGTTTCTTTCCTTGAGCTCAAGGACGTCTTTAAGCGTGTGCTCCGGCGTCAGGTTAGACGCGCTCACGACAAAGCCCGCTTTGTTGTTCTTGACCTTGCGCACCATCTCCGCTTCGCTCTCGATGGACTGTGAGCCAAAGATAAAGGACAGTCCGCCCTCTCTGGCGAGCGCCACGGCAAGCGTGTCGTTGGACACCGCCTGCATGATGGCGGAGGTCAGCGGAATGTTGAGGCAGATCGGGCACTCCTCCGCACCTTTGCGGTACTTCACAAGCGGCGTGCGCAGGGATACGTTGTCCGGAATACAGGTCTCATCCGTGTAGCCGGGGATCAGCAGATATTCGCTGAACGTGCGGGACGGTTCTTCATAATAATGTGCCATCGTTCTCTCTTCCCTTTCTTCATGGTTTCTAACAAAAAAGCACCGAAATCTTACGATCTCGATGCTAAGTTTTTTGGTGCGCGAGGCGGGACTTGAACCCGCACGTCCGTAAAGAACACTAGAACCTGAATCTAGCGAGTCTGCCAATTCCACCACTCGCGCAAATCGCAGTGATGGGAGAAAAAATGGTGCGGATGGTGGGACTTGAACCCACACGTCCATACGAACACTAGCACCTCAAGCTAGCCTGTCTGCCAATTCCAGCACACCCGCATTTTTTCTCAGTCCTCAACGACTGCTCCGCCATTATAAGACCAACCCTGTCGGATTGTCAACCCTTTTTTTGCTTCTTCACAAAGTTTTTTACACCTGCGAAAGCACATCGCCCACGGCACCCGTGATGACAAGGTCGGCACCCAGGTCACCGCGCAGCGGCGTCTTGTTGATGACGACGAGCTTGTGAGCGCGATAGTAGTTCACAAGCCCCGCCGCGGGATAGACCGCGAGCGACGTGCCGGCGATGATGAGCACGTCGGCATTTGCGATATAATTCACCGCTTTTGTGAGCGTGCGCTCGTCAAGCCCCTCCTCATAGAGCACCACGTCCGGCTTGAGCCGTCCGCCGCAGGAGCACTTCGGCACACTGGTGGAGTTCAGCACCGCGTCCATGCCGTAGAATTTGCCGCATGTTTCGCAGTAATTGCGCAGCGTGCTGCCGTGCAGCTCGAGCACCTCTCTGCTCCCCGCCGCCTGATGCAGTCCGTCGATATTCTGCGTGATGACGGCTTTGAGCTTGCCCTGCTGTTCCCACTCGGCGAGCTTCCGGTGCGCGGCGTTGGGCTTGGCGTCGGGGCAGAGCATCTTCGCGCGGTAGAAGCGATAGAACTCCTCCGTGCGTCGCATATAGTAGGTGTGGCTGAGGATCGTTTCGGGGGGATCGTCCCACTGCTGGCGGTACAGCCCGTCCACGCTGCGGAAATCGGGAATACCGCTCTCGGTCGACACGCCCGCGCCGCCGAAAAAGACGATGTTGTCCGTGTTGTCGATGAGTTCCTTGAGTTTTTCGATCTCCGGCGTCATGGCAAATCCCTCACTTTACATAGCTCTTGTCGATCTGGATGACGGCGAAATAGTTGCCGTCGAGCGTGCGCACGGCGTCCTTGATGCGCTCCTCCACCTCTTTGTCCGAAAGGCGGAACGCAAACGGCACCACCGCGTCGAAAATGACGTTCGTGTGCGTGGGGCCGGTGACCATGCGAAAATCGTGAATGGTGATCTGCTCGTCGATGAGCGTCACAAGCTGCGCGACCTTTTTGCGCGTCTCCATGACCGTCGCGTCGTTCATGTCGATGGGGTCCATGTGGATCGTCGCCTCGCAGCCGAGCTTTTCGCGCAGCTCCACCTCGATGAGGTCGATCTCGTCGTGGATGTCCATGATGTTGTGGTCGGCAGGGACTTCGGCGTGGAGCGTGATCATCACGCGGCCGGGGCCGTAGTCGTGGACGACGAGGTCGTGGATGCCGCGCACCAGCTTGTGCGCCATGACGGTGCGTTCGATCTCATCGACAAATTCCTGTTCGGGCGGCTGACCGAGCAGCGGCGCGATGGTGTCCTTGGCGGCATTGTAGCCGGCAAAGAGGATGAGCCCCGACACGATGAGACCGCACCAGCCGTCGATCTGCAGACTCGTCCAGTGACCGACGAGCGTAGAGAGCAGCACCGCGCCCGTGGCGATACAGTCGGAGAGAGAATCCGTCGCCGTTGCCTGCATCGCGGCGGAGTCGATCTTTTTGCCGACGGCGTGGTTGTAGAAATACATATAGCACTTGCCGCAGATGGACGCAAGCAGAATGACAACGGCAAGGATACTGAACTCCACTGCTTCGGGGTGCAGGATCTTATCCACCGCGTCGCGCAGCAGCTCAAAGCCCATCAGGAGAATGACCATCGACACCGCGAGGCCGGAGAGGTATTCGATGCGCCCGTGGCCGAACGGATGGTCGGGATCGGGCTTTTTGCCCGCGAGCTTGAAGCCCAGCAGCGTCACCACGCTCGCACCCGCGTCGGAGAGGTTGTTGAACGCGTCCGCCGTGATGGCGATGGAGCCGGAGATCGTGCCGGCGAAGAACTTGAGCGCAAAGAGCACGACGTTCAGGCAGATGCCGACGATGCCGCAGAGCATCCCGTACGCCTGACGCACGGCGGGAGACGCGACGTTCTCACGGTCCTTGATAAACTTTTTTGCAAGCAGAGCGATCATTTTGAGTTTGCCCCATTCTTTGCAGATTTTGCCGGATAAAAGAAGCGCTTCGTCAGAAGATAGCAGATGGGAAGCAGGTACAGGTAGCACGCATAGGGCAGCGCGGAAATGCCGGCACCCAGCATCGAAAGCGGCACGGAGCAGGCGATGCTCCACGGCACAAGCCCCGCGATCGTCACGACGGAGTTTGCGATGTCCATGGCAAACTCCTCGTGCTCCTTGCCCTCTTTTTCGTAGATGCTGCCAAGCAGCTGATGCGACATCATGATGGCGATGGTCTGGTTGCACACGCACATGGTGATGAGCGTACCGGACGCGGTGAGTGTGGGCAGAAGCCCGATCTTCTCGCGCATCGCGGTGAGCCTGCTGCGCAGTCCCTCCAGAAGTCCCATACCCTCCAGCAGTCCCGTGCAGGCGCCTGCCGCCACATTCATCACCATCGTCGGGAACATGGAGACAAAACCGCCGCCGGACATAACCTGCGCAAGCGCCGCATTTTCGGGGTGATAGCCGAAGATCGCAATTCTGACTGTCTCCGCTATGTGTAAGTCCTGCATCGTGACTGTCAGCAGGAATGCAACCGCAACAGAGATCGCCAGCGCATGGCGAATAGGGAGTTTGAACAGCGGCAGCACCAGCATGATCGCCGCCGGCAGCAGCATCCAGATGCTCATGCCGAAGCTCTCTTTGAGCAGGGCAAGCAATTCCTCGTCGATCACCGTGATGGGATGTGTACGCGCAAGCAGGAAGTAAATGCCGATGCTCAGCGCAATCGGCAGCGCAGCGGTTTTGAGCATCTGCTTCACATTTCCGTAAAGCTCCGTTTCCGTCACCGCCGCGACAAGGCTCGCGCAGGACGATACCGGCGAGCCGCGATCGCCGAAGTAGACGCCGGACATGATGGCGCCCGCCGTGATCACTTCGTTCACACCGCCCGCACGGGCCAGCGCCATGAGCACCACGCCCACCGTACTCGCCGTGCCAAACGCGGTGCCGAACACATAGGACAGCAGGAGCGAGAGCAGGAAAGCGACGAGAATAAACATCGACGGGCTGATGATGCGGATACCGTAGTAGATGAAGTATGAGATCGTACCGGCGGAGCGCCACAGGCCTGTCAAAAGGCCGATATAGCACAGCACGCGCACCACGATCATCGCCTTGGGCACGTTCCTTTTTGACATCTCAAAAAGCGCCGGCACTTTGTAGCCGCGCTTAAGTCCCATGCAGGAAAGCGCGAGAAAGGCGACGATCAGCGCCCACGCCATCGAGCGCCCCGTGATGACACAGGTGACGATCGTGGCGAAAAAAAGCACCGCGCAGAGGATTATATCCATCTTCTTCACTTTCCTTTGATCTGTAATTTCATATGGCAGCACAGGCGGTCGAGATCCTCGTCCGTTGCGGCGGGAATACGCAGCTTTGCGCCGCATGCGCCGCAGGTGAGATCGACATAGGTGTGGCGCACTTCCATTTTGTATTTCCCGCTCCCGCAGGTGCAGGTGATGCCGTTAGGACGCGCGGCAATCTCCTTGAGCTCGGAGAGCACCTCGTACATGATGACGCTGTCGGCAAACGCTTCGGGATCATTCCCCTGCTCGCGCTCCTTGGCGCTGGTGAGGGCAAGCTGCTCGATCTCGTGCTCGACGGCGTACTGCTCGCCGATGAAGCAGCAAAGCTGCTTCGTTTCAGGGCAGGCAAGGCCGATGCCCTTTCCGTGCAAAAGCTTTTCGGCGTCGCACTCGGCGGTGTGTTCCTCCCCGCAGACGCCGCACGGCACGCTCAGGCGAAACTTATTTTCCTCCGCGTCTACCGTCAGGCTCGATTTGCCGCACTCGCAGCTCACCACCGCGCCGGACGCGGCGAGCGCAAAAGCGCTGCGGCTCTGGATCACGCTCTTATGGCACGCAGGGCAAAGGTAACCGATCGTGCGCATTTCCTCTTTCATGGCATTCACTCCCATGCAGAATTTTTTCCTAAAGAGGTATTATACACCGCTGTGCTACAAAAAGAAAGTGGAGAAACGAGCGTTTCTCCACTTTCTTTTTTGGTTTCGTTACTTCTTCGCAGCAATGGCCTCGATCCCGACCTGCGCGCCCTTGGGCAGCGCGCCGACCTGGAAGGCGCTGCGCGCGGGACAGTCGCCCTTGAAGAACGTGGCGTAGACCTCGTTCATCTCGGCGAACTTGCCCATATCCGTCAGGAACACCGTGGTCTTGACGACGTCCTCCATCGTGCAGCCGGCAGCGGCAAGCACGGCGGAGATATTTTTGAGCGACTGTGCCGTCTGCTCGGCGACGCCGCCGGGAGCGAACGCACCCGTGGCGGGGTCAACGGGAAGCTGACCGGAAACAAAGACGAGACCGTTTGCCTCGATGCCCTGGGAATACGGGCCGACAGCGCCGGGCGCCGCGGTGGTGGCGATGGCTTTTTTCATAGGAAATGCCTCCTTTAGTTACGATTTGTACCGTCATCATAGTCCTTTTTCAGTTTCCCGTCAAGCGCTCATATTTTCAAGAAAATACGGAACACTAACAGAAAATGACAGCAAGGGGTGTTTCCTATGGAATCAAAACGGATCGGCGCACAGACGATGCGCCTAAAAAGCCCTCCCTCCGTCCTCTCCTATGCCGCCGTCGGCGGCAAGATGGAGGCGAAAGGGCCGCTCGCGGAATATTTCGACGAGCTCAGCGAAGATCATTTCTGGGGCGAAAAGACCTGGGAAAAGGGTGAGAGCACGATGCAGAAGCACGCGCTTTCCCGGGCGCTCGAAAAGGGCAATCTCAAGCCGAGCGAGCTGGACGCGGTGTTTGCCGGAGACCTTCTCAACCAGTGCATCGGCTCGTCGTTCTCGCTGCGCGAGTTCGGCATCCCGTTCTACG
>JAZLIU010000175.1:0-2827 GCA_045617565.1 Oscillospiraceae bacterium | reverse complement strand
GTATGAAAAAATGTTCAGCGAAAACGCCGGCTTTACGTGGGGCTTTTTCCAGCCCGGCACACCGTACAGCAACAAGCACTTGAACGCCATCGAAAAGCAGCTTGATTATCAGTTTCCTTTTTTGATGACGTATTCCGCGGTGTGCAGCTCCTATACGCCGGACGAAGTCCGCATTCCGCTGGAAAACGCCTGGAAGGACGGCAAGCGTCTCGTCATGCTGACGCTGCAGACGCAGCCTTTGAGCGACGGGAGCAGTCAGGTCTACGACATTCTCGACGGGCAGTACGACATGTTCCTGCGCGACTACGCGAAAGCCGTTGCAAAGTTCTCGCACCCCGTACTCATGCGTCTTTGCAACGAGATGAACGGTGACTGGTGCTCCTATTGCGCCGCGCAATACGGCATGGACGCATCACTCTACCGTGCACTGTACAGCTACATTGTCAGCTTCTTCCGCGACGCCGGCGCGGACAATGTGCTGTGGGTATGGAATCCCAACGAGCGCTCGTTCCCCGATTTTAAGTGGAACCATATGGCGATGTACTATCCCGACGAGGGCTGTGACCTTTATGGCATCACGGGCTACAACAACGGCACCTACTATAAAGGCGAGGTCTGGCGCTCGTTCTCCGAGATCTACGACCCCATCTTCGCCGACGCCGAAAAACGCTGCGACTGCCCCATGCTCATCACGGAGTTTTCCTGCTCCGATTTCGGCGGCGACAAGGCTGCGTGGATCCGCGATATGTTCACACACCTGTCCGACTGCCCCATGCTGCGTGCCGCCGTGTGGTGGAACGGTGAGGATTTCGACGCCGCCCACGATATGTGCGTGGCGCGCGAGTACCGCATCGACCATAATCCCGATTATATGAAGCTCTTCAAAAACGAGCTGAGCCCCGGCCCCATACTTCAGCTCGCGCAGACGGCGTCCAGGCTGGCGCGTCTGGCAAAGCAGGTACGCTGACAGGCAAAAAAGCAGATATACAATAATCCCCGACGAAACATCTCGTCGGGGATTATTCTGTCATACCAAGAAGCCACTCAACAGACACATTCAAAATCTTGGCGTAAAGCGGCAGCTCATAGTCGGGCACAAAGCGCGTACCGATCTCAATGCGGCTGATGCTGTCCTGCGCCATCTGAATACCTTCAAGCTGCATTTTTGCCGCAAGCTCCGCCTGAGAAATCTTTTTCCTCTTACGGGCGATACGAATGCGGTCACCGGAAAGATTGCTTTTCCCCTGATAACCGTAGATGTTCACCTGCACCGCCCCTCCCTAATTTTTACTTGACTTTACCATAAAACCTATGTAATATTATTGTAAAGATCAGTAAGATTATGTGAGGAACGCAAGAATGACCAGTTTTTACTCTGAGGAAGAGCTGCAGCACCTCGGTTTCCGCCGCTGCGGAAAAAATGTTCAGATCAGCCGAAACGCAAAATTCTACGGTATTTCAAATATTTCGCTCGGAGATCATGTCCGAATCGACGATTTCTGCATTTTAAGCGGACATATCTCCATCGGCTCCTATATTCATATTTCCCCCGCGGTTCTCATGTTTTCCGGGGATGCGGGAATCACGCTCGACAATTACACCACAGTTTCATCGCGCTGTGCCCTGTATGCCGTGACCGATGACTATTCCGGTGCGGCAATGAGCAACCCGACCATTCCCGACCAATACAGGGCTGTTTTCTCCGCCCCCATCGTTTTGGAAAAGCACGTCCTCATCGGTACGGGATGTACGGTTCTCCCCGGCGTGACGCTTGCGGAGGGTACTTCGGTCGGCGCAATGTCGCTTCTGAATCGCAACACAAAACCGTGGGGTATTTATTATGGTTCCCCTGCAAAGCGTCAGCAGGAACGACAGCACGATCTTCTTGCGCTATGCCATGAATTTGAAACCTCGCTGATACAAGAATAAAAGCCAACGGCAGATCAAACCGCCGTTGGCTTTTTCCTATCTGTTCAATTTTCCTTATGCTTCCGTTTTAATGCCTCGCTTGTCGAACTCAGCGACGAGCCGGTCGAGGTCGTTCGGCAGGCTCATCGGGTCGCCGCAGAATTTGATGGCGTTGGCAACGTCCTTGAGCCCGTTGCCCGTCACGACGGAAACGACCGTGTCGTTTTCTCCGAGGACGCCCATTTCGCAGAGCTTCTTCACGCCCGCCGTACCCGTGACGCCCGCCGGCTCGCCGAACACGCCGCAGGTCGTACCGAGCAGCTTCTGCGCCGCCATGATCTCCTCGTCCGTGACATTCACCACGATGCCGTTCGACTCGCGGATCGCCATGAGCGCCTTATCCGCATTGCGCGGCACACCGACGGCGATGGAGTCCGCCAGCGTGTTCTCCTCCATCGGCGACCACTCCGCGTTATCCGCGATGGCGCGGTTGATGGGGTGGCAGCCCTCCGCCTGCGCGGGGATCAGGCGCGGCAGCTTGTCGATAAAGCCGATGGCGTACAAATCCTTGAGACCTTTCCACACGCCCGCGATGGTGCAGCCGTCGCCGACCGAGATGGCAAGATAGTCCGGCATCTTCCAGTCGAGCTGCTCGGCGATCTCGAGCGAGACGGTCTTTTTCCCCTCGGAAAGATAGGGGTTGATGGCGGCATTGCGGTTGTACCAGCCCCATTTTTCGATGGCTTCGGCGGACATTTTGAAGGTTTCCTCATAATTGCCCTTGACGGAAATGACGTTTGCGCCGAAGATCATGAGCTGTGCGACCTTGCCTTTCGGGGCGCGTTCCGGCACAAAGATATAGGTTTTAAGCCCCGCAGCCGCCGCATTGCCCGCAAGAGACGACGCGGCGTTGCCCGTG
>JAZLIU010000174.1:0-6571 GCA_045617565.1 Oscillospiraceae bacterium | reverse complement strand
GGAGAAGCTCACGCGTCGGAAGCTCATCTGCGTCTTAACGGCGCTGTTCGGTATGGTGCTGGTATCCGGCATTTTCAGCGAGGGCGTCGGCGGCGCGGAGAGCTACAAGGGCGTGCTGTTCGGCCTCGGCGCGGCGGTGCTGTACGCGAGCATCATCATGATGAACCAGCGCATCCGTGAGATCCCGACCTACGACAAGACCATTGTGCAGCTTTTGATGGCGGCAATCGTGGCGCTGCCCTACGTTCTCGCGACGCAGGACTTTGCCGCGATGACGCTCACCGCATCGACGGTCATCCTCCTGCTCGTGGCGGGCATCGTCCACACGGGCTTTGCCTACGCGCTCTACTTCGGCTCAATGGACGCGCTCAGCGCGCAGACAGTCGCACTCTACGGCTACATCGACCCCGCGGTGGCGATCTTGCTCTCGGCGCTTGTCCTCAAGGAGGCACTCGACGTGTTCGGCATCATCGGCGCGGTGCTGATCCTCGGCGCGACACTCGCAAGCGAGCTGGGCGAAAAAGAAACATAACGGCTTATCAGACACAGAAAAGAAGCGGACGCTCTCGTCCGCTTCTTTTTGCCGAAAATTTTGGGATAAAATGCGAAAAAGTGTTTGACAATCCGATTTGCATTCACTATAATACTACTCGTGTCATTACGAGGTGTAGTATGATTTTAGATGTCAAGCGTATCATTAACACCCCCGGAGGCAGAATTCCCTTCGAGTTTTCGGAGGACTTTTCTGATGTGGACTTCGGTGGCGTGTGTCCGGCGGTCCGTCCTGTCTTAGTGGTAGGTCAGGTGCGGAACATTGCGGGGATGCTGCGTTTGCAGATGGAACTTACGACAACGCTTTCGTCCGTGTGTGACCGCTGCGGTACGCCGTTCGATCAGGAATTCCGCCAGAGCGTCGAGTGTATGCTCGCCGAAGAGCTGGAGGATGAGGAGAACGACGAGATACTGCTGCTGGAAAACGACACGCTCGACCTCTCGGAACTTGCGAGAGAGACGTTGATCCTCAATATGCCGACCAAGACCCTTTGCCGCGAGGATTGCAGGGGTCTGTGCTCCGGATGCGGCGCCAACCTCAATTATGAGGAATGCCGCTGCAAAAAGGAGATCGACCCACGTTTGGCGAGCCTCGCAAAGCTTTTAGAACCATAAACATTGCTGCGCAGCAGCTTAACTTCAAGGAGGTGTCACCATGGCAGTACCTAAGGGGAAAGTATCCCGTCAGAGACGCGATAAGAGACGTTCTTCTCATTGGAAGCTCACCGCTCCCGCGCTTGTTGCGTGCCCGAAGTGCGGTGCACTGCATCAGCCGCATAGAATGTGCCCGGAGTGCGGTACCTATAACGGCCGTCAGGTCAAGGTCATCGAGTCCAAGGTCGCAGCGGAATAATCCGAATGAGAAAATCACGGGAAGGAAACTTCCCGTGATTTTTTATGCTTTTTTCTGATTGAGCAAGATCTCCGCCGCCACGCAGCCGAGGATGATACCCGAGCCGAGCAGTCCCGCGGCGGTGAGGTGTTCGTTTAAAATGAAGTACGAGAACACGCCCGTCATCACGGGGCAGAGGCATTGCAGCAGCGCCACCGTCCGCGACGAGATGGAGCACATGGCGATATTCTGCAGCAGATACCCCAGTGCAGTACAGGTGACGGCGAGATAGAGGATGATGCCCCACGCGAGAGGCGAGATGCCGGCAACCGCCACGCCACCGTCAAAGAAGAGCGCACAGACGAGCGCAAGCAGCGTCGAGGCGGCGGCCTGCACGGTCGTGAGCGTCGCGGCGCTCACGGAGTTAAGCGAGTGCTCGCCGAAGAGCAGCGTGCCGGCGGCAAGCGTCGCCGCGCCGAGGGCGCAGATTTCACCCAACCCGAAGCGGGACAGCCCGCCGAGGCCGCACAGGAGATACAGACCGATCACGACGAAAAGGTAGATCGGCAGGAGCTTTTTGGAAAATTTCTGCCGATAGACAAAAAACGCCAAAAGCGGCGTGATGACCGTCGAGAGCGAGCGCAGGAACGCGACCGACGTCGCCGCCGTCAGCACAAGCGCGACGTTGCCGATGAGATACGTCCCCGCGATGCAAAGACACGGCAGCAGCAGCGTTTTGACGGGCACGGTTTTCACCTCCCGCACCACACGCTTGCCGAACAGCAGCATCAGAAAGACAAACGCGATGAGATACCGCACCGTCAAGAGCGTAAAGACCGGCACGGTTTCGTAGGCGACCTTGGAGATGGGATCGCCGAAGCCGTAGATCACGCTTTGCAGCACGATGAGCGCGTGGGGGATGAGGGCGGCAAGCGTTTTCTTCTGCGTTTCCATAGGTCACCTCCTCCTGCGACAAAAACTGAGCTGATTTTACTACGCACGTTCAAGATTTGCAAGGGATTTCGGCATGCAAAGAACACTTGCATGATCGGGAAGATTGCGGTATACTATATTTGTTAAAATTTGCGTTGAGAGGAGGCGGGCGCATGAGCACGGTCATCACCGCGATCGACAGCGGTTCTCCCGCCGAAAAAGCGAATATACGGGTGGGCGAAAAGCTATTAAAGCTCAACGGGCACGAGATCGTGGACGTGCTGGATTACCGCTTCTTCTGCTACGATCCCGCCGTCGAGGTCGAGCTCATGGCGCCGGACGGCAGTATGCGCACGCTGAACGTCCGTAAGGACGAGGGCGAGGACCTGGGGCTCAACTTCGACACCTATTTGATGGACGAGCCGCGCCCCTGCTCCAACCACTGCATTTTCTGCTTCGTCGATCAGACGCCGCCGGGGATGCGCGACACGCTCTATTTTAAGGACGATGACGCGCGATTGAGCTTCCTTATGGGCAATTATATTACACTCACCAACCTCTCCGAGCGCGAGGCGCAGCGCATCATCGACCTGCGCATCAGCCCGATCAATGTCTCCGTGCAGGCAACCGAGCCGCAGCTCCGGCGGACGCTGCTCGGCAACAAGAACGCCGACAAAAGCATCGAATATATGCGCGCGTTTGGCAAGGCGGGCATCGAGATGAACGGCCAGATCGTCGTCTGCCCCGACTGGAACGACGGCGAACACTTAAAGCGCACGATTGAAGACCTTATCGACATCGGCTTCCACTCCTGTTCCGTTGTCCCCGTGGGACTGACGCAGTACCGCAAGGGCCTTGCTGACATCAAGGCGGTGGACAAGGCAAAGGCGCTCGAGATCATCGAGACCGTCGACCACTACGGCGCGATCTGCAAGAAGAAGTTCGGCACGCGGATGTTCTTCTGCGCGGACGAGCTGTATCTTACCGCCGAACTGCCGCTGCCCGACGAGGACTATTATGAGGACTACGGGCAGCTCGACAACGGCGTCGGGATGCTCCGCAACACGACGAACGAGTTTTTAGAGGCTCTTTCTGACGTGGAAAGCGGTGACGTACCGAGCTTCACCATTGCCACCGGCGTTGCCGCCGCGCCGTTCATCGCGCGGCTTGTGGACGAGGCAAAAAGGAAATTCCCGCAGCTTCGCGGCGAGGTCGTCGCCATCCAAAACGACTTTTTCGGTCACTCGATCACCGTGTCCGGCCTCGTCACGGGGCAAGACCTCATCAAGCAGCTTTCCGCGCGTGAAACGCTCGGCGAGCGCGTTATCATTCCCGCCAATATGCTGCGCCACGGCGTGGACGTCTTTTTGGACGATGTGACGCCGCAGCAGCTTTCCACGGCGATCTCCCGCCCCGTCATCTCCTCGGAGACGAACGGCTATTCGCTCTGCGATACCATCTTCCAGCAGTAAGGAGGAAAACCATGAAACCTTTGGTAGCCATTGTCGGACGCCCGAACGTGGGTAAGTCCATGCTCTTTAATAAGCTCGTCGGGCAGCGCCTTTCCATCGTGGAGGACACCCCCGGCGTCACGCGCGACCGCATTTACGGCGAGAGCGAGTGGTGCGGCAGAAAGTTCCGTCTCGTCGACACCGGCGGCATCGAGCCGCGCACGGACAACGAGATTCTGACCTTCATGCGCGAGCAGGCGGAGATCGCCGTCTCCCACGCGGACGTCATCATCTTCCTCACCGACGTTAAGACCGGTCTCACCGCCTCCGATCAGGAGGTGGCGAGTATGCTCTTGCGCTCGGGTAAGCCCATCGTGCTGGCGGTCAACAAGATGGACTCCACCGGTGCGCCCAACCCCGATTTCTATGAATTCTACAACCTCGGTCTCGGCGACCCCATCGCGGTCTCCGCGGTGCACGGTCACGGCACGGGGGATATTCTCGACGCGTGTTTGCAATACTTCCCGCCCGAGGAGGAAGAGGAGGATGAGAGCGACGTCATCCAGGTCGCCATCATCGGCAAGCCCAACGTCGGCAAGTCCTCGCTCACCAACCGCATTCTGGGGCAGCAGCGCGTCATTGTCAGCGACGTGGCGGGTACCACGCGCGACGCCATCGACTCCTATTTTGAAAATGAGACGGGCAAATACGTCTTTATCGACACCGCCGGTATGCGCAAAAAGTCCAAGGTGGACGAGGTCATCGAGCGTTACAGCGTCCTGCGCGCGACGATGGCGATCGACCGCGCGGACGTGTGCCTCATCATGCTCGACGCGCGTGACGGCGTGACCGAGCAGGACACTAAGGTCGCAGGCCTCGCGCACGAGGCGGGCAAGGCTTGCATCATCGTGGTCAACAAGTGGGACCTTGTCGAAAAAGATGGCAAGACCATGGACAAAATGCGCGAGGACATCCGCCGCGACCTCGGCTATATGACCTATGCGCCCATCGTGTTCATCTCCGCGGCAACGGGGCAGCGCGTGAACCGGCTTTTTGAGCTCATCAAATACGTCAGCGAGCAGTCCTGCACGCGCATCACCACGGGGATGCTCAATAACGTCCTCGAGGATGCGCAGACGCGCGTCCAGCCGCCCACGGACAAGGGCAAGCGGCTGAAAATCTACTACATGACGCAAGTCGGCGTCAAGCCGCCGCACTTTGTCGTGTTCTGCAACAGCCGCGAACTGTTCCATTTCTCGTATCGCAGATACCTTGAAAACTGCATCCGCAACGTGTTCGGACTCGAGGGCACGCCCATCATCCTCTCCGTGCGCGAGAAGGGCGACAAGGAGGACTGAGCCATGGCGGACGGCATTGTGAACCCGTGGGCGATCGCCGCGATCGTGACGATTTACGCGCCCATCGCGCTGGTGTCGTACTTCCTCGGCTGCATCAACGGCGCGGTGCTCACGTCGAAGCTGTTCTATCACGACGACGTGCGCAAGCACGGCAGCGGCAACGCGGGACTGACGAATTTTTACCGCACCTATGGCGCGAAGTACGCTGCGTGCGTGATCGTGCTGGATATGGGCAAGGCGGTGGCAGCCGCTCTCTTTGCGGTGCTACTGCTCCGCTTTTACGGCGCGGACGCGGCACTGCTGGTGTTGGGAAAGTATTTTGCGGGCTTGTTCTGCCTCATCGGGCACGTGTTTCCCGTGAC
Source organism: Oscillospiraceae bacterium (assembly GCA_045617565.1). Lineage (GTDB taxonomy): Bacteria > Bacillota > Clostridia > Oscillospirales > Oscillospiraceae > Hominicoprocola. The sequence continues at coordinate 1,083 of JAZLIU010000174.1, read as the reverse complement.
GGAGCATTTTAAGGGCGGCAAGGGCATCCTCTGCTGCGCAACGCTCCTGCTGTGCCTCGACTGGCGCATTGCGCTGACAGCATGGGGGCTGTTCTTCGTGATCGTGCTGCTCACGCGCTATGTATCGCTCGGCTCGGTGTGCGCGGCGATCAGCTTCCCGATCATGACGCATATCGTTTATGCAAGTGCGCGTTTGGATGCGGTTTCGGTGCTGATGGCGGCGCTCGTCCTCTACGCCCACCGCGAAAACATTGTGCGCCTGCTGCGCGGAACGGAAAACAAGTTCCGCTTCCGCGTCAACGCACCGAAGGAGGAAGAACCATGAACATCACCGTTCTCGGCAGCGGCGGCTGGGGTACTGCTGCGGCGCTGCTGCTCGATCACAACGGCCACGCGGTCACGCTGTGGTCGCACGACGGGAAAAAGGCGGAGGCGCTTGCGCAAAGCCGGGAAAACCCGCTTTTACGGGGCACCCGCATTCCGGAGCGTATTTCCGTCACAAATGACTTAGATTGCCTGAAAAATGCGGAGCTGGTCGTTTTCGCTTCGCCGTCGTTCGCGCTGCGCGGCATCGCAAAACAGGCGGCGCCGCACATCGCACCCAATACGCTCCTCGTCTCACTCACCAAGGGCATCGAGGAGGGGACGCACCTGCGGATGTCGGAGATCATCCGCGAGGAAACGGGCGGCAAGTGCCCCGTTGCGGTGCTTTCGGGCCCGTCCCACGCCGAAGAGGTGGCGCTTGCGATTCCGACGGGCTGCGTGGCGGCGGCGGAGGATCAGCGCGTCGCGCAGACCGTGCAGAAAGTGTTTATGAATGATGTGTTCCGCGTCTACACGCACGGCGACGTGGTGGGCGTGGAGCTTGCGGGTGCGCTGAAGAACGTGGCGGCGCTGTGCTGCGGCGTGTGCGACGGCGCGGGTTTGGGCGACAACACGAAGGCACTTTTGATGACGCGCGCGCTGAGCGAGATCTCCCGCCTTGCCGAGACGATGGGCGGGCGCAAGGAGACGCTCGCGGGACTTGCCGGCGTGGGCGATCTGATCGTCACCTGCACGTCCATGCATTCGCGCAACCGCCGC